>NZ_JAPCIY010000004.1:0-99258 GCF_027707645.1 Aeromonas sp. QDB30
CTGCGCGAGCAGCTATCACCCAGTAATGGGAATCCCCCTCCTGTGACGCGAAGCGCTAAGGTGGGGGAGGATGTCAAGGAAAACGCCAGCATGCAGGTGGTGCACTGCATCGACCGCTTGCTGGAAAGCGCCTGAGCGAGCCTCTGGCCTTCCGCTCAACCTTTGACTGGCAGCAGCCGTGCCGGGTTGCCTGCCACCCTGGCACCGGCCGGTACATCTCTGGTCACGACCGAGCCCGCACCCACGACGGCTTCCCGCCCTATGGTGACGCCGGGAAGCAGAATGGCGCCGCCGCCTATCCAGACCCTGTCTTCGATGGTGACCGGCAGCGCCGTCTCAACCCCCTGAATGCGCTCATCGGCGTCCAGCGCATGGGCGGCGGTGTAGATCTGCACGTTCGGCCCAATCATCACCTCGGCACCGATGTGAATGGGGGCATTGTCCAGCAGGGTGGCCCCCATGTTGATGTAGCTGCCCTTGCCAAGGTGGATGTGGCGGCCATAGGTGCAGTAGAGGGGCGGGCAGATGAAGGCACCCTGGGCCAGCTCGCCGACGATCTGCTGCAGCAGTGCCAGTTGTTCATCCTCCTCGTCGCTGCGATTGAAGCGGCGGTACAGGAGGGCCGTCTCCCGGCGCAACAGATCCAGCTCTGGTGCCATGCAGTTGTAAGGCTGGCTGGCGATCATCTTCTCGTATTCGGTCATGACTGGGCCTCGATGGGGTGGAGGAAGAGAGGATAAGCCATCGGGGGGGCAGAGAAGCGTGAGGCTCTCCCCAGAGTGGGCAGAAGGAGAACGGGCGTCCGGAAACGACAAGGGCACCCTGGGGTGCCCTTGTCGTTCAACGACCTAAGTGTTGCCGCTGTGGCCTGTCAGCCGAGTGTGTGGCCAATGGGTTGGCAACTGCCGTGGCTTGTTGTTTATCAGCCGAGTGTGCGGCCGATGGGTTGGCAGCCACCGTGGCTTGTTGCTTATCAGCCGAGTATGCGGCCGATGGGTTGGCAACTGCCGTGGCTTGTTGTTTATCAGCCGAGTTTGCGGCCGATGGGTTGGCAACAGCCATGGCTTGTTGCTTATCAGCCGAGTGTGCGGC
The DNA here is from genome assembly GCF_027707645.1 of Aeromonas sp. QDB30. NCBI lineage: Bacteria > Pseudomonadati > Pseudomonadota > Gammaproteobacteria > Aeromonadales > Aeromonadaceae > Aeromonas > Aeromonas sp. QDB30. The sequence goes on from NZ_JAPCIY010000004.1 coordinate 1,093, forward strand.
TGATGGGTTGGCAACTGCCGTGGCTTGTTGCTTATCAGCCGAGTTTGCGGCCGGAGAGGCGGCACCACTCTTCCTTCACCGCAGTCGGGTCCATCTCGAACCACTGGCGGTAGATGGTCTCCAGCTCCGGCGCCTGGCTTTCCAGCACGCCGGAGAGGGCCATCAGGCTGCCCGCCTTGCCGTGGCCGGCGATAAGCGGCGCCAGCTCCCGCAGCGGGCCGGCCAGGATGTTGGCGACCACCACGTCTGCTTCGACGTCTTGCGGCTGATCCGCCGGCAGGTAGAGTTCGATCTGGTCGGCTACGCCATTTCGCTCGGCGTTGTCACGGCTGGCCTGGATGGCCTGAGGATCGATGTCGATGCCGATGACCCGGGCTGCCCCCAGTTTCAGGGCGGCGATGCCGAGGATGCCGGAGCCGCAACCAAAGTCCACCACGGTTTTGCCGGCCAGATCCAGCCCGTCCAGCCACTGCAGGCAGAGCGCCGTGGTGGGGTGGGTACCGGTGCCGAAGGCCAGGCCCGGGTCCAGCATGACGTTGACCGCATCGGGGTTCGGCACGTCGCGCCAGCTCGGGCAGATCCAGAGCCGCTCGCCGAACTGCATGGGGTGGAAGTGATCCATCCATTCGCGCACCCAGTCCTTGTCTTCCAGCTGCTCGACCTTGTAGCCCACGTCTTCACCGAAGATCTGCTGGAAGAAGGCGATGGTGGGAGCCGGATCGGTTTCGGCGTCGAACAGTCCCATTACTTCGGTCTCGCCCCAGAGCGGGGTTTCACCGGGCATGGGCTCATAGACGGGCACATCCTTGGCATCCATAAAGGTCACCGCCTGGGCCCCACGCCCCAGCAGCATGTTGCTCACCTTGTCTGCGGTCTTGGCAGTGGCGTTGATTCGAATTTGTATCCAGGGCATGGCGTCGGCTCTTCATAAATGTGAAACCGCGGGATTCTATCATCATGGGCCCGTGCTGTCGTGGTTTGACCATGACCTCATGGAGAAGGGAGGCCACCCTGCCAAGTTGGCACGGTTAATGTATTCCTTCATGGGTGACGGGAAGCAACTTGTTCCCGCTGAATGCTTTGCTCTATGAAGTTCCGTCATCTTTTTTCAGCCACCTTCGGGTGGCTTTTTTTATGCCGGTGCGCTGAAAAACGGTTAATTGGGAGGAAAAAGCAGAGATTGGCACGCTATCTGCAAAGTTACAGATGTCCTGCATAAGGATATGTGTGTGATTGTTACCCCAACGTTCAGGTTTTTAGGGCCATCCCGACGGGATGGCCTCTTTTTTATGGTTTTTTCGGGGGAGATGCCCCGTCAGGGACAAAGGTCACCTGTGGGGCTGTGCACTCTTGGGGCTTGTCACTGGTGATTTCACCCCATGATGGTGCATTTATTTACCTACAAGGGAATAGGCTGGACGGTAAGGCCCGCTTGGGCTGTGCCTCAGCGATGGAAGCCGCTCATGTCGATCACCAGCTTGCCCACCATGCGACCCGCTTCCAGCTCGGCATGAGCCCGGGCCAGGGTGAGGGGCGTCAGTTCGGGCACCACCTTGCTGAGGGTGGTCTTGAGCACCCCTTCATCGATCAGGGCCGCGACCCGGCCGAGCAGGTTGTGCTGCTCGATCATGTCCGGGGTCTGGAACAGGGAGCGGGTAAACATGAACTCCTGGCTGAAGGTGACGCTCTTGGGTTTGAGCAGACCCAGATCCCAGGGGTCACTGGACTCGGCGATGGTGCAGATGTGACCAAACGGACGGATGAGGCTGGCCATGGTGTTCCAGTGCTGCTCGGTGGCGTTGGTGCAGAAGATGGCATCCACCTCGCTGATGCCGAGAGCCTTGAGCTCCGCCTGCAGATGGTGATGGCTCACCACCTGGTGGGCCCCCATGTCCAGGCACCACTCCCGGGTTTCGGGGCGCGATGCGGTGGCGATCACCTCCATGCCGGTGAGCTGGCGGGCCAGCTGGATGGCGATGGAACCGACCCCGCCGGCGCCCCCGATGATCAGCAGTCGCCCGGTGCTTTCGCGGGTAAGGCTCATACGCTCGAACAGGGTTTCCCAGGCGGTGATGGCGGTGAGCGGCAGGGCGGCGGCTTCCAGATCGGTCAGGGTGACTGGGGCGATGGCGGCGATGCGCTCGTCCACCAGTTGCAGGGCGCTGTTGCTGCCCGGGTGGCTGATGTCGCCGGCATACCAGACCCTGTCACCGGCCTTGAACAGGGTGACGTCGCTACCGACGGCGATCACCTCGCCCACGGCGTCCCAGCCCAGCACGCGGGGGCTGCTTTCGACTTTGTCCTTGGGGGCGCGTACCTTGGTGTCGACCGGATTGATGGAGGTGGCGTTGACCCGTACCAGCAGATCCCGCGGGCCCGGTGTCGGATCGGGCAGATCGCTCTCGATAAAGCAGTGGGGGTGGTTGCTTGGCAGATAGTGAGTCAGGGCGATGGCTTTCATGGCTTTTCCTTTCAAATAGCAGTGTTCGGGATTGCCACTCACTCTAGTCTGGATGATTATCAAGATTAAGATGGGTAATTGGTAAAGACTGTTTGAATATATGAACAATGTCGAACTGGAGTTGATGGGGCTGTTCGCCACCGTGGTGGAGCAGGGGAGCTTCACCGGGGCGGCCGAGGTGCTCGGCATGCCCAAGTCCTCGGTGAGCCAGAAAATCTCGCGCCTTGAATCCCGGCTCGGGGTGAGGTTGCTGCAACGCACCACCCGCAGGCTCAGCCTGACGCCTCAGGGGGAGGTCTATGTGGCCCATTGTCAGGAGCTGCTGGCACTGGCGCGCAGCGCCAATCTGGCGATGGCGCGGTTGCGCGCGTCTCCTGGAGGGCGGGTGCGGATCACTGCTCCCGAAGCCACGGGAACCTTGCTGCTTGGCCGGATACTGGCCGAATTTCGCGCCCTCTATCCCGCGGTGGTGCTGGAGCTGACCCTTTGCGATGAACAGCTGGATCTGGTGGGGGAAGGTTACGATCTGGCGCTGCGGGCGGCGCCGCTGAAAGATTCCAGCCTCATCTGTCGGCGCATCGGCCAGGTGGCGCGCCATCTGGTGGCATCTCCCGGTTACCTGGCGGCCAACGGGACGCCGCTCCAGCTCTCGGATCTGGCCGGACACGCCTGCCTGGTACATGGCTCCTTGCCGGTGTGGCCATTGCAGGAAGGGGGCTGGCGCCCTCGCGGGGCCTGCCAGAGCAACAGCCTGCTGGCGCTGCGGGAGCTGGCACTCCATGACGGGGGGATTGCCCTGCTGCCGGCCCATGTCTGCGGCGACGATCTGGCGGCGGGGCGACTGCTCAAGGTGCTGCCGGATCTCCTGGTTCCGGTGAACCCCTTCTATCTCATCTACCCGAGCCGGGAACACCTGGCCCCCGCCCTTCGCAGCCTGATGGACTTCGTGGCCGAACGTCTTCCCTTTGCCTGATCACTGGTGCTGGCCAAGGGGAGCCTGAGCAGGTTCGAGACCGAGCGGGACCGACTGGCGTTCCGCCAGCATGCGGATCTGCCCTTCGATGAGGCCAGCATGGGGGCCGAGCACCAGCACTAGCTGATGTTCGTTCAGCACGACCCAGGAGAGGCAGCCCAGTCTGGCCAGGCAGGATTGATCCACCAGGGCCATGTCGCGAACCCGCAGGCTGAGGCGGGTCAGGCAGACGCTCATGGCCTGCAGGTTGTCCATGCCCCCCAGCATCTTGAGGTACTGGATAGCCAGCATCTGGGGATCGGTGGGGGCCACGGTCGCGAGCCGGGAGAGATCCTCGGCCATGGGTTTGCCCGGCAGACTGAGGGGGGCGTGTTCCAGCAGCCGGGAGAAGAGCAGGGCATAGACGACGAAGAAGAGGATGCCCAGGGGGATGAGCCAGAAGCTGTGCAGACCGGCGTGGTAGCTCAGCACCAGATCCAGCAATCCGGCAGAAAAGTAGCTGCCCACCTGGATGTCGAGCCCGCTGCAGATGGCCAGCGACAGCCCGGTCAGCAGGGCATGGGCCAGAAACAGCCAGGGAGCGGTGAAGGCAAACAGGAACTCGATGGGCTCCGTGATGCCCACCAGTGCCGAGGTGAGCGCCAGGGTGAGCAGCAGCCCCCCCTGGGGCAGTTGCTGCATCCGCTGGCGATGGATCCAGATGGCAAAACAGGCACCGGGCAGGCCGAACATGATGACCGGATAGAGCCCGGCCACATAGCCTTCATGAAGCGGCTGGGCGGTCGAGAGGGCTTGCAGATTGCTCTCCCCGAGCCCGATGAGGCTGCCCAGCACCTGGTGCAGGCCGAGGGGGATCAGCAGTCGGTTCAGCACGCCGTAGCAGAAGGCGCCAAAGGGCGTGGTGAGCAGATCGGAGGCGAGCAGGGTGAGCCCCTGTTCCAGCAGCGGCCAGAGGATGGAGAGGGGGAGCACCAGCAGCAGGCAGGCCAGCGCCGAGAGCAACATGCCCGGCAGATCTTCCTGCAGGGGGCGCAACCAGCCCGGCAGCCGCAGAGTGCGGGCCCGGGAGCAGACCATGGCGGTGACGAGCCCGGCCAGCAGGCCGCAGATCATGTCCGCATGCAGCCCGGGCACCAGGGTGCCCAGCGCCGAGCTCAGCAGCAGGAAGTTGACCGCACCGGCGAGCGCCTGGGCTCCTTGCCCCTGGCGACTCAACCCGAAGGCGATGGCCACCGCATAGATGAGCGGCATCTGGCTGAAGAGGGCGCGACCGGCGAGGGAGAGCACGGCGAGATCCAGCACGTCCGGTTGGCCGAGCCGGTGGAGCAGGGCGGCCAGGGGCAGGATGGAGACGGGCAGCAACAGGGCATAGCCGAGGCGCTGCAGGGACTGGGTCAGGATCTTTCTGGCGTTCTGGACTGGCATGGGGGCACGGTATTTGTGACGTGGCGCACATTTTACCCGTGAGCCCCCATTTGGGAATAGGCGAGCCTTCCTTTATTGATCCTTTTCTTAATTTTGATCAAACAATCGACGGACACGCTGATCCGGGGCAGGAGTGAGCAGGCTGACCAGGACAAAGGCCGCCAGGCCAAGGGCCAGGCTCGGGACGATGGCGTGCAGACCGGCCAGCTTGATCCCCCACTGGCTCAAGGTGCCGTAACAGAGGATGCCGCAGACCATGCTGGCCAGGGCTCCCGGGCCGTTGGCCCTGGACCAGTAGAGGCCGAGCACCAGGGGCCAGAGGAAGACCGCCTGCAGGCCGCCGAAGGCGAGCAGGTTGAGCCAGATGATCATCTCGGGGGGCTGGAGCGCCGCCAGCAGTACCAGGGTACCCAGGATCAGGGTGCAGAGCAGGGAGAGGCGCGGCACCCGGACCTCCAGCTTCTCCTGCCTGGGATTGAGGTAATTGAGGTAGAGATCTTTCACCAGGGTGGCGGAGGCCTGGATCAGCTGGGAGTCGATAGTGGACATGATGGCCGCCATGGGGGCCGCCAGGAAGACCCCGGCCAGCCAGGGGGGGAGCACCTCCATCATCAGGGAGGGCATGATCTTGTCAGGGCTGTCCATGCCGGGCAGGATGGCGCGGCCCAGTGCCCCGGCCAGGTGCATGCCGAACATCAGCAGGGCGCAGACGATGGTGCCGATGAGGATCCCCCGGTGCAGCGCCTTGCTGTCCCGGTAGCCAAAGCAGCGCAGCGCCGAGTGGGGCAAGCCCACCACCCCGATGCAGACCAGCACCCAGAAGCTCAGCATGAAGGGCTGGGTCAGCATGTCGCCGGCCCCCTGGGGGCTCACCAGCTTGGGATCTATCTCCTTGAGCTGGTGGACAAGATTCGGCAACCCGTCACCGGCGATGAGGATGCCCGCCAGCAGGGCGCCAGTGCCGATGAGCATCACAATGCCCTGCAGGGCATCCGTCATCACCACGGCGCGAAAGCCGCCGATCACCGTGTAGAGCAGCACGCAACTGGCAAACAGAAAGAGTCCCTGCTGATAGCTGAGGCCGGTCGCCGTTTCCAGGAGGCGGGCGCCGCCGATGAACTGCACCACCATGGTGGCGATGAAGGCGAGGATGATGGTGACTGAACCCAGCACGACCACCGCCCTGCTCTGGTAGCGGGCCCACAGCATGTCGTTGATGGTCACCGCATTGACCCGGCGGGCGATGATGGCGAACTTCTTGCCAAGCACCCCCAGGGTGAGCCAGACAGTGGGCAGCTGGATCATCGCCAGTAGCACCCAGCCGAGGCCGACCTTGTAGGCGGCCCCCGGCCCGCCGATGAAGGACGATGCAGAGGTATAAGTGGCCACCAGGGTCATGGCCAGCACCAGGCCCCCCATGCTGCGGTTGCCGATGAAGTACTCCTGCATGAAGTTGCCGCCGGTCCGGTGGCGACTGGCCCAGAAACCGACCCCCAGTACCAGCACAAGATAGATGCAGAGCGGCAGCATCAGCTCAAGATTCATGGGGTGGTACCTCGCTATCCAGGGGAATATCGACGAACAGGCGATCCACCATGAGGGCGCAGAGGCCGATGAACAGCAGGGGCATCAGGATGCAACTGAGCAGGAACCAGAGGGGCAGGTCCCACAGCTCGAGATCCTCGGGTATGAAATAAGCCGAGCCATACCAGGCGACAAAGTAGAGCAGGGTCAGCAGCAGGCAGAAGGCTGCTTCCCGACGGGCGAGTGCGAAACGGTTCACTGTGGCCTCCGACGAGTGAGCGGGGCGCAAGAATAACAAAAAGCCATGTCGCCATGGCCCTTTTTTACGTTGGCGATCCGGGTGGATCGCGCAATATCCCGATGAAAGGGGTCTTTGCAGACCCGACTTCTTGTGCTGGGAGTGGCTGCTCATGCGGCCACCATTGCTCAATGGGTCGGGCCTCAAGCCATTACAGACCCGACTTCTTGTGCAGGTGGTGGCTGTTCTGTGCTGCCACCGTGCTCAATGGGTCGGGCCTCAAGCCATTACAGACCCAACTTCTTGTGCAGGTAGTGGATGTTGGTGCCACCGTGCTGGAAGTTTTCGTCCTTCATGATCTCTTTTTGCAGGGCGATGTTGGTCTTGATCCCTTCCACCACCAGCTCGTCGAGGGAGTGGCGCATGCGGGCGATGGCCACGTCGCGGTTCTCCCCGTAGCAGATCAGCTTGCCGATCATGGAGTCGTAGTAGGGGGGGACCTTGTAACCCGCATAGATGTGGGATTCCCAGCGCACGCCCAGGCCGCCCGGCGCGTGGAAGCGCTGGATGAGACCGGGAGAGGGCAGGAAGGTGGCCGGATCTTCGGCATTGATCCGGCACTCGATGGCGTGGCCACGGATGCGGATGTCCTGCTGGGTGATCGACAGGGGCTGACCGGCGGCAATGCGCAGCTGCTCCTTGATGAGGTCGACGCCGGTGACCATCTCGGTGACCGGATGCTCCACCTGGATACGGGTGTTCATCTCGATGAAATAGAACTCGCCGTTCTCGTACAGGAACTCGAAGGTACCCGCACCGCGGTAGCCGATCTCGAGACAGGCGCGCACACAGCGCTCACCGATGAACTTGCGCATCTCGTCGGTGATGCCGGGGGCCGGCGCCTCTTCCACGACCTTCTGGTGACGGCGCTGCATGGAGCAGTCCCGCTCACCCAGATAGAGGGCGGTACCCTGACCGTCAGCCAGCACCTGGATCTCGATGTGGCGCGGGTTCTCCAGGTACTTCTCCATGTAGACCATGTCGTTCTTGAAGAACTGGCCCGCTTCGGATTTGGTCAGCGCGATGGCGGAGGCCAGTTCGGCCTCGTTGCGCACCACGCGCATGCCGCGACCACCACCGCCACCGGCGGCCTTGATGATCACCGGATACCCGATCCGCTTGGCGATGGCGGCGTTGCGCTTGGCATCGTTGTCCACCGGGCCGTCGGAGCCGGGTACGCAGGGCACGCCCGCCTTCTTCATCGCCTCGATGGCGGAGACCTTGTCACCCATCAGGCGAATGGTCTCGGCGCGCGGGCCGATGAAGATGAAGCCGGATTTCTCGACCACTTCGGCGAAGTCGGCATTCTCGGAGAGGAAGCCGTAGCCCGGGTGGATGGCGACGGCACCGGTCACCTCGGCGGCGGCGATGATGGCCGGCACATTTAGGTAGGACTCACCGCTGGCAGGCTTGCCGATGCAGATGGTTTCGTCCGCCAGGAGCACATGCTTGAGCTCCCGATCGGCAGTGGAGTGAACGGCCACTGTCTTGATCCCGAGCTCTTTGCAGGCGCGCAGGATCCGCAGGGCAATTTCACCGCGGTTGGCGATGACTACTTTGTCCAACATGGGTGGCATTTTCCCTTATTCGATGATGAACAGCGGCTCGTCAAACTCGACGGCCTGACCATTTTCAACCAGGATTGCTTTGATCACGCCGACCTTGTCAGACTCGATTTGGTTCATCATTTTCATGGCTTCGACGATGCACAGGGTGTCGCCGACATTGACGTGCTGACCGACTTCCACGAACGGCTTGGCTTCCGGGCTGGAGGAGCGGTAGAAGGAGCCCACCATGGGGGAGCGCATCAGATGACCGCTCGGGGCGGCATCGGCAGCAGGTGCAGCGGCGGCTGCCGGAGCAGCGGCAACCGGTGCGGCAACCTGAGCCGCGGCCTGGGGCATGATCATCTGCGGGGCAACGCTAACCTGGCCGGAGAAATTACGGCTGATGCGAACGGACTCTTCCCCTTCGGAGATTTCCAGCTCGGCGATGCCGGACTCTTCAACCAGTTCAATCAGCTTCTTGATTTTGCGGATATCCATTAGCATTCTCTTTCTTCTTTATCTGATCAGTGATTATCAAGCCGCGCGCAACTGATGCACGGCCGCGGTTAAAGCGAATTGGTAACCATCGGCACCCAACCCGCAGATCACCCCCTTGGCGACATCAGACAGATAGGAGTGATGACGGAAGGGCTCCCTGGCATGAACGTTTGACAGGTGAACCTCGATAAAGGGGATGGCCACACCCAGCAGGGCATCGCGCAGGGCAACGCTGGTATGGGTGAAGGCGGCGGGATTGATGATGATGAAATCCACCTGGCCCATGGCCTGATGGATGCGGCCGATCAGCTCGTGCTCGGCATTGGATTGCAGATGTTCCAGGGTGACACCGAGTTCGCTGGCGCTGCGCGTCAGATCGGCGACGATCTCATCGAGCGTCTTGCTGCCGTAGATTCCCGGTTCCCGCTTGCCCAGCAGATTCAGATTGGGGCCGTTAAGCAGGAGGATTCGGTGATGTTGCGACATATTGAGTACATCCTCGATGATTATGCTGCTATCTATCAGCTATCTTTGGACTACCAAAAACCTAGCCAATTTTTGCACAAATCGGTGTGCCCTGACACACAGATTTCGCAATTATATTGATTTCGTGAAAATTAGCAGCATTTTACTGGTCTAATCTCTACATCTGGCTATTTATTGGCCTGGTTTGCCCGCAAGCCCTGCCTGCCACCGAACTCTGCTCTGTCCGGATCCCGAAGACAACAAAGCCGGCACGTGGCCGGCTCTGTTGACGTGGGGAAGAGACTCACGCCGCTTCCGACTTCTCGCGGATCAGCTTGTCCACGACCCCCGGATCCGCCAGGGTGGAGATATCCCCCAGGCTGTCGGTTTCGCCGGTGGCGATCTTGCGCAAGATACGCCGCATGATCTTGCCGGAACGGGTCTTGGGCAGCCCCTCGGCCCAGTGGATCACGTCCGGGGTCGCGATGGCGCCAATCTCCTTGCGCACCCATTCCTTCACTTCCTTGTGCAGCTCGCGGCTCGGCTCCTCCCCGGCGATCAGGGTGACATAGGCGTAGATGCCCTGTCCCTTGATCTCGTGGGGAACGCCCACCACCGCCGCTTCGGCGATTTTCGGATGGGCCACCAGAGCGGACTCGATTTCGGCGGTACCCATGCGGTGGCCGGAGACGTTGAGTACATCATCCACCCGGCCGGTGATCCAGTAGTAGCCGTCCTCGTCGCGACGGGCACCGTCGCCGGTGAAGTAGCGACCCGGGAAGGTGGAGAAGTAGGTCTGCTCGAAGCGCTCGTGATCGCCGAACACGGTACGCATCTGGCCGGGCCAGGAGTCGGTGATCACCAGGTTGCCCTCGGTGGCGCCTTCCAGCGGCTCACCCAGGTTGTCCACCAGAGCAGGCTGTACTCCGAAGAAGGGACGAGTGGCCGAGCCGGGCTTGAGCGCGGTGACGCCGGGCAGCGGAGTGATGAGGATGCCGCCGGTCTCGGTCTGCCACCAGGTGTCGACGATGGGGCAGCGCTCGTCGCCGATGGTGCGGTAGTACCACTCCCAGGCTTCCGGGTTGATGGGTTCACCCACCGACCCCATGATGCGCAAGCTGGTGCGGGAAGTGCCTTCGACAGCCTCCTTGCCCTTGGCCATCAGTGCGCGAATGGCGGTGGGGGCGGTATAGAGGATGGTGACCTGGTGTTTGTCCACCACCTGGCTCATGCGGTTGGTAGCCGGGTAGTTGGGCACCCCTTCGAACATGACGGTGGTGGCGCCGTTGGCCAGCGGCCCGTAGACCAGATAGGAGTGACCGGTGACCCAGCCCACATCGGCGGTACACCAGTAGATGTCCTCTTCGTGGTAGTCGAACACGTATTTGAAGGTGAGGGCGGCATAGACCAGATAGCCGCCCGTGGTGTGCAGCACACCCTTGGGTTTGCCGGTGGAGCCGGAGGTGTAGAGCACGAACAGGGGATCTTCGGCGCCCATGGCTTCGGGCGGACAATCCGGGCTGGCGGCGTTGACCGCATCATGCCACCAGATGTCTCTGTGCTCGTGCCAGGCCACGTTGCCACCGGTGCGCTTGAGGACGATCACCTTGCTGACCTTGGTATCCGGGTGGGTAAGGGCCTCATCCACGTTCTTCTTGAGGGGGATGGGGCGACCGCCTCGCAACCCCTCATCGGCGGTGATGACGACGGAGGCGCCGGAGTCGATGATGCGGCCCGAGAGCGCCTCCGGCGAGAAGCCGCCGAAGACGATGCTGTGCACGGCCCCGATGCGGGTACAGGCCAGCATGGCGATGGCCGCCTCCGGCACCATGGGCATATAAAGGCAGACCATGTGGCCACGCTTGACCCCCTGGGCTTTGAGCACGTTGGCAAACTTGCACACTTCGGCGTGCAGTTCGCGATAGGTGATCTTGCGATCTTCAGCTGGGTTGTCCCCTTCCCAGATGATGGCGACCTTGTCGCCGCGCTCGCTCAGATGACGATCCAGGCAGTTGGCCGAGACGTTGAGCAGACCATCCTCATACCACTTGATGGAGACGTGGCCCGGATCGTAGGAGGTGTTCTTGACGCGGGTGTAGGGGGTCATCCAGTCAAGGATCTTGCCCTGCTCCCCCCAGAAGGCGTCCGGATCCTGCACCGACGCTTGATACATGGCTTCATAACCTTCCTTGTCCAGCAGGGCGCCGTTGCCGATGTGGGCCTTGACCGGGTAGACCTTGCTCTCGCTCATCTCTCACTCCTGTGAATACATTTTCTTAATGATTGAGTAACAACTTATACCTTTGGTTCCCGAGGGCAATTAGACTTTTGGATAGCGACGAAGTTAGCAGGTGAGAGGACACGTTGAGGGCAAAGAAGGGAGCCATGGGCTCCCTTCTTTGCTTTCGTGGTGGCGCGGCCAAGGCTCAATGGCGGAGGGGGAGCAGGGGAGGCAGGCTGGGTTCTGGCAGGGGATGGCTGAACAGGTAGCCCTGTCCCTCTTCGCAACGCAGGGATTGCAGGAACTGGCGCTGGGGCTGGGTTTCTATCCCTTCCGCCGTAACGGCCATGCCGAGGGAGGTGGCCAGCTGGACTATGGTACGGCACAGCTCGCGGCTGTGCTTGTCGTCGGGCAACGCCTGGACGAAGGCCCTGTCTATCTTGATGCGATCGATGGGCAGGCTCCTGAGCAGGCTCAGGGAAGAGAAACCGGTGCCGAAGTCGTCGATGGCGATCTGTACCCCCAGCGCCTTGAGGCGGGTGAAGAGCCGCAGACTGTGATCCACGCTCTGGATGATGCTCTCGGTCACCTCGATCTCCAGCCGCTCGGCAGGAAAACAGGTCTCGGCCAGAATGGCTGTCACCCGCTCCACGTAGTCGTGGGAGCGCATCTCCCTGACCGACACATTGACCGAGAGCCTGGGCACGGCGAGCTCTTCGGCCAGCCACTGCTGCCCTTGCCGGCAGGCGGTGCGCATCACCCATTCGCCCAGCGGTTCGATGAGACCGCACTCCTCTGCCACCGGAATGAAACGGTCCGGGGATATCATGCCAAGGCTGGGATGCTGCCAGCGGATCAGGGCCTCCAGGCCGCTGAGATGACCATCCGCCAGATCCGTCATGGGTTGGTAGAGCAGGCGGAACTGTTGCTGCTCAATGGCCTTGAGCAGTCCCTGCTCCAGCAGCATCCGCTCCCCGGTCTGTGCCGTGATGTCGGGGGAGTGGAACAGATAGCCGTTGCGGCCACGGCGCTTGGCTTCATGCATGGCGTTGTCCGCCGCGCTGATGAGGCTGTCCGGGGTCTGGCCATGCTCCGGATAGAGGGAGACGCCGATGCTGGCGGAGAGCCTCACCCGCTCCTGGCCGATGTCGGCGGGATCGTGCAGCCTGCGTTGCAACCCCTCGATGAGACCCAGCAGATCCTGGGTCTCCCTGATGGCGGGCAGCAACACCAGAAATTCGTCTGCCCCCAGCCGGATGGCGATGTCTCCGGGGCGCAGACAGTGGCGAATGCGGTCTGCCGACAGCTTGAGCAGCAGATCGCCGGCACTGTGCCCCAGGTTGTCGTTGATGAGCTTGAAGCCGTCGAGATCGATGAACAGCAGCGCCAGGACGTGGTGGTTCACCCTGGCCGTCTCTATCTCCAGGGTGAGGCGCTCTTGCAGCAGATGGCGATTGCCGAGATCGGTGAGGGGATCGTAATAGGAGAGGTGCTGCAAGCGGGCTTCGGCCTGATAGAGACGCAGTGCATGGCGGTGGGTCATCTCCTGCAGGCCGGGTGACGCGGGTGCGTCGAGGTGGGGGCCTGTCTGCGCGGATTCCCTCATCACGAGGAAGATGCCGCTGAAGGAGCCGTCCTCATCCAGCACGGAGCTGACGCTCACTTGCCAGCGTGCGGGGGAGGCCGCGCGGGAGAGACCGACCGTCTCCACCTCAAATGCGCATCGGGGGGCCCCTTGTCGCAGTTGTTGAAACAGCGGGAGCAGCTGGGGAGTCTGGGCAGGGACAATGTCGAACAGCGTCTTGCCCGGGTGCTCTGCCCGCGCGAGGCCGGTCAGTTCGGCAAAGCGTCCGTTGACGTCGCGGCACCTGAATTCGTGATCGAAGACTCCAATCCCGACGGGCGCCTGGGCGAACAGTTGTTGCAACTCGTAGGGAGAGAGCGGGCCTGACAAATGCCGTGTCGGAACCGATTCGGGTAGCACTTTTTCCATGGAGGCTCCTGAATTGATTGCTTTGTCATTTGGACGACTGTGTCAGTATGGCAGGAAGTGTCAGGAGAGAAAGAAAGTGTGAGAAGGGTGTGAAATCAACGAGATGTCAGCCTTTCTGGCGGCCAAACGCCTGGATCCCGCGAACAAATACCAGCCAGCCCACCAGATGAAACGGCAACGCCATGGCGTAGAGCACCAGCCAGTGGCTCTCGGTGCCGCTGCTGTTGATGAAATCTGTCCAGGCGGCGAGCAGGGCCAGCATGCCCGCTATCTGGAAGCGGCGACGCAGCACCACTTCCACCCCGAGATTGGCGAGGTAGAGGGTCAGCAGGATGCCGGCAAAGCCGGTGAGCTGGGCGGTGCCGTAGAGCGCGCGGTCCGGGTTGAACAGCAGCGCCACGAGGGGAGTGAGACCCTGATCCAGCGGGATCAGGGCCAGCAGCCAGCATGCGATAAGAAGCAGGGCTGTCTTCATGCCGGGCTCAGTCGGCGGACGGTGCCGGTTTGACCAGGGAGAGGTAGTTGGCGTCCATCTTGAGGAACACCCCCAGCAGGCGGGCACTGGCACCGTAGAAGCCAAACTTGTCGGCGGCCCGGCAGGCCTGCTCGAAGCGCTCGAACCAGCCCAGCAGGTGACCGTGCAGCAGGGACTCCTGCTCGCCAAGCCACGCCTCGCGCTGGTCGGCGGTGGTCGACTCGGCGGCGCGGATGATGAGGCTGCCCATCAGATCCAGCTCGATGGCCAGATGATCGGCAGGCTCATTGTACTTGTCGCTGACATTAATGCCGAGGCGATCGAGGCGTGCCTGCATCTCGGTCATGGGGGCCTGCATCAGCTGCTTGCCTTCGCCCCGGTAGAGGGATTCGTAGGGCAGGGCACCCTGCCCGGGAGCGCTCAGGAACAGGCCGGCGAAGTCGGCGGCCAGGGCCGTCTGGCGCTCGGGGCGCACCAGCAATCGGGCGATGGCGTCGTTGAGCTCGGCCACGGCTTCGCGCATGGGGTCGAGAGTAGAGAGGCTCTTCAAGAAGCTGCGCACGTCATAGGTGTCGTATTCAGCGATCTGTGCATCACTGAGTTCGGCAGCAAACAGGGTGGAAAACCACCAGTAAAGCTCGGCCCGGCGTTCGCTGGTCGCCATGAATTCCTGCATTTTTCCTCCGTGGATGACAATCGGGAGCCTTGATGGCCCCCGATTCTAACGACTTTAAAAATAAAGGAAACTCATGGGGCCTTTTGGCCGGATAGCGCCAGGCGAGGGGGTCGCATTCGCGGGATCGCCGTGGGCGACGAGGAGGCCGACCTACTCCTCGACGCGATAGAGCACCTGCTTGCAACGGGGGCAGATGTGCTGGCGGCGGTAATCCATCTGGTGCACCAGGCCGACCTCCCGCTGCTGATGGTGACCGCAATGGATGCAGAAGATGAGATCCCCGTCGGCGGCGCCGGGATGGGCCGCCAGGTACTGCTCCCGGGTGGGAAGTGTCTCCCAGTTGGCGGTGCAGGCACCCTTGCGGCTGCCGGTGTAGTAGACCCAGTAGAAGAGAGCGAAGACCGCGACAATCACGAACAGCATCAGATGATCCATCATGGCGTTTCCCCTTGTGTTCCGGGATGGCAGGGAGCGACACCCGCTCGTGCAGATGTCCCATGGCCTAAAGATGTTATCTGTTAGTAAATGCTATATCCATGATCTGGCTCTGGTTTTCATCGCCTTGCCCGGGAAGCGGGGACGATGGCTGGAGCCGGATTGCTGGTGTGGGGAGGCCGGGGGGATGAGCGAAGCCAGGGGGCGGGATTCGAAATTTGCGACGTATTTTACATTTTATAAACAATTTTTTGGGTGGTTGGACTGTCTCTTTGATCCAGCTCACGTTACAATGCGCGGGCCCACTTCACCTATCGCGCAAACGATTTTCAGGAGATAAACGGATGTTGAAACGTGACATGACCATCGCCGGCTATGATCCAGAGCTGTGGCAGGCCATCACAGACGAGACCCGTCGTCAGGAAGAGCACATCGAGCTGATTGCGTCCGAGAACTACACCAGCCCCCGCGTCATGGAAGCCCAGGGCTCCCAGTTGACCAACAAGTACGCCGAAGGCTACCCGGCCAAGCGTTACTACGGCGGTTGCGAGTATGTGGATGTGGTTGAAACCCTGGCCATCGAGCGCGCCAAAGAGCTGTTCGGTGCCACCTACGCCAACGTGCAGCCGCACTCCGGCTCCCAGGCCAACAGCGCCGTCTACATGGCCCTGCTGCAACCAGGCGACACCGTGCTCGGCATGAACCTGGCCCACGGCGGTCACCTGACCCACGGCTCCCCCGTCAACTTCTCCGGCAAGCTGTACAACATCATCCCCTACGGCATCGACGAGTCCGGCAAGATCGACTACGACGAGATGGAGCGCCTGGCCGTTGAGCACAAGCCGAAGATGATGATCGGCGGCTTCTCCGCCTACTCCGGCATCGTCGACTGGGCCCGCATGCGCGAAATCGCCGACAAGATCGGTGCTTACCTGTTCGTGGACATGGCCCACGTAGCCGGTCTGATTGCCGCCGGCGTCTACCCGAACCCGGTGCCCCACGCTCACGTGGTCACCTCCACCACCCACAAGACCCTGGCCGGTCCGCGCGGTGGTCTGATCCTCTCCGCCGCCGACGACGAAGATCTGTACAAGAAACTGAACTCCGCCGTCTTCCCGGGTGGTCAGGGCGGCCCGCTGATGCACGTCATCGCCGGCAAGGCCGTGGCCTTCAAGGAAGCGCTGGAGCCCGAGTTCAAGACCTACCAGGCCCAGGTCGTCAAGAACGCCAAGGCCATGGCGGCGACCTTTATCGAGCGCGGCTACAAGATCGTCTCCGGCGGTACCGACAACCATCTGATGCTGGTTGATCTGATCGGTCGCGAGCTGACCGGCAAAGATGCCGACGCAGCCCTCGGCAAGGCCAACATCACCGTCAACAAGAACTCCGTACCGAACGACCCGCGTTCCCCGTTCGTGACCTCCGGCGTGCGTATCGGCACCCCGGCCATCACCCGCCGCGGCTTCAAGGAAGCCGAGTCCATCCAGTTGGCCAACTGGATCTGCGACGTGCTGGACAGCCACGACAACGAAGAAGTGCTGGCGACCGTGCGCGAGAAGGTGCTGGACATCTGCCGCCGCTTCCCGGTCTACGCATAATCAGCCTGACCTTCAGGTTGAAGACCAATGCCACCCTCGGGTGGCATTGTTTTTTGCAGCGTCTGGCAAGATGAGACAGAGGTGATCATGTGCGATGACATGGAAGAGGACGTGCTGGAGGCGTCACTGCGGCAGACGGTTCGCGCCCAGTACCACTTTCGCGCCAGCGAACAGGGGCTGCTGGCCTGGGATGTGCGCCGCTTGATCCGGCTGAGCCGCAACCTGCCGGTGCAGGCGGTGGCACTCGGCGAGATTGCCGAGCTTGACCGCGACCACTGGTACGGCCATGGCGACGCCACGCCCACGGTGCGCAGCGTGGTGGCGCATTGCCAGCTCATGATGGCGGCGGATCTCGCCTATCCCATCCTGCTGGACAGCGCCGGCCGGGTGATGGATGGCATGCACCGGGTGGGCAAGGCGCTGATGCTGGGTCACAGCCATGTGGCTGCTCGCCGGTTCGCGGCGGATCCTGCCCCCGATTACCAGGATTGCGACCCCGAGGCGTTGCCCTATGACGACTGAGTCCTGCCCGAAGGTCTGGCTGGTTGTCCCTTGTTTTCATGGGCTTTTACCGGTTCTGGATGGCCGTGTTACACTGGCCGGCCTAGCGCCAGCCCCCGGGGCCCGCGCCCATTTTCATCCACGCCGGAGGTCAGATGCATTGCCCTTTCTGTAGTGCCGTTGATACCAAGGTGATCGATTCCCGTCTGGTGGCCGAGGGCCATCAGGTGCGCCGCCGTCGCGAATGCCTGCTCTGTCACGAGCGTTTTACCACCTTCGAAATGGCCGAACTGGTCATGCCCCGCGTCATCAAGTCCAACGGCTCCCGCGAGCCCTTCAACGAAGACAAGCTGCGTGCCGGCATTCTGCGGGCGCTGGAGAAGCGGCCGGTGAGCATGGAGGCCATCGAGAAGGCGGTCAACCACATCAAGTCCCGCCTGCGGGCCACCGGTGAGCGGGAGGTGGCCTCCCAGCTGGTGGGCAATCTGGTGATGGATGAGCTCAAGAGCCTGGACAAGGTGGCCTACATCCGCTTTGCCTCCGTCTACCGCAGCTTTGAAGACATTCGCGAATTCGGGGAAGAGATCGCCAAGCTGGAGAAGTAACGTCGGCCTGTCGCTCCCTATGTGAATAAGAGAGGGGCTGCCGTTGCGGCAGCGCCAGTTGTTACACCAGTGAGACATCCAGATAGCGCATCGTTGCACTGGTGAAAAAGTATGAGGGCGTGCGGCCGCATCCTGCGATGTGTGTGCCCGTCGCCATGGCGTCAGATGCCATGGCCGATCTGCCCGAGAAGGCGTGCTGCAAGCGCGTACACCCTATTTTCTTGTCCCATCGGATGGCCGTGCCACGGGGGACAGGTTGCTGGACACAGGAGCCCGGATGTTTAGTCAAGACGATTACCAATGGATGAGCCGGGCCCTCGAACTGGCCCGGTGCGGCCGTTACACCACGGCCCCCAACCCCTGCGTCGGCGCCGTGCTGGTGAAGGCCGGCGTGGTGGTGGGGGAGGGCTGGCACAAGCGGGCCGGTGAGCCCCATGCCGAGGTCTATGCTCTGCACGCGGCAGGGGAAGAGGCCCGCGGTGCCACCGCCTATGTGACCCTGGAGCCCTGCTCCCATCATGGTCGCACGCCCCCCTGCGCCGAGGCGCTCATCAAGGCCGGGGTGACCCGGGTGGTCGCCGCCATGGTGGATCCCAATCCCCAGGTGGGCGGGCGTGGCCTGCGGATGCTCTCCGAGGCGGGGATCAAGACCGATTTCGGCCTGCTGGCCGCAGAAGCCGAGGCCCTCAATCCCGGTTTCTTCAAGCGGATGCGCACCGCGTTTCCGCTGGTGACGGTCAAGCTGGGGGCGAGCCTGGATGGTCGCACCGCCATGGCGAGTGGCGAGAGCCAGTGGATCACCTCTGCGGAGGCGCGCCGGGACGTGCAGCGGCTGCGGGCCCGTTACGATGCAGTCCTCTCCAGCGCCGAAACCGTGCTGGCGGATGGCGCCTCCCTCACCGTGCGCTGGGACGAGCTGCCCCCCTCGGTCAAGGCGGTCTATCCCAAAGAGACCCTGCGCCAGCCACTTCGAGTCATCGTGGATTCGCAAAACCGGCTCACCCCGGATCTGCCCCTGTTCCAGAGCGAGAGCCCGGTACTGCTGGCCCGCCACAAGGCATCCGGTGAGTGGCCCGCCTGGGTGCAGCAGCTGGAGGTGCCGCTGCTGGATGGCAAGCTGGATCTGGTCAGTCTGTTCATGCTGCTGGCCAAACAGAACGTCAACTCGGTACTGGTGGAGGCGGGGCCGCGGCTGTGCGGCGCCCTGCTGGAGAAGGGGCTGGTGGACGAGCTGGTGCTCTATCAGGCGCCCAAACTGATGGGGGATGAGGGGCGCGGCCTGTTCCATCTGCCGGGGCTGACCCGGCTGTTCCAGGCTCCCAAACTCAACCTCAAGGATGTGCGCATGCTTGGCCAGGATATTCGCATCACTGCGAAAATAGCCTGATTTTTCAATGTTCACGGGGGCATCCATCGCCCCCGTCATCAGCAAGGTGATCTGCATGTTTACCGGAATTATCGAAGCGGTGGGAACCCTGGCCGAGCTGCGTCGCCAGGGGGAGGACATGGCCCTCACCGTGCACGCGCCGACCCTGGACTTCAGTGACGTCAAGCTGGGCGACTCCATCGCCACCAACGGCGTCTGTCTCACCGTGGTGGCGCTTGGGGATCACAGCTATACCGCCGACGTCTCCCTGGAAACCCTCTCCCGCACCGGTTTTTCTGCCGCCAAGGTGGGGGATCCGGTCAACCTCGAGAAGGCGTTGATGCCCACTTCCCGCCTCGGCGGCCACCTGGTCTCTGGCCACGTGGACGGCATCGGCGAGGTGAAGAGCAAATCGTCCAGCGGCCGCGCCATCGAATACTGGATCAAGGCGCCGGGGGAGCTCTCGCGCTACATCGCCGAGAAGGGCTCCATTGCAGTGGATGGAATCAGCCTCACCGTCAATGCGGTTCAGGGGGATCTGTTCCGGCTGACCATCGTGCCCCACACCGCCCAGGAGACCACCATCGCCCGCTGGAAACCCGGCTACCGGGTCAACCTCGAGGTGGACCAGATAGCCCGCTATCTGGAGCGGCTGATGACGGGCAAGCGCGAGGAGAGCAGTGCCTCTACCCTGACCCTGGAGAAGCTGGCCCAGTCCGGATTCTTGTGAGCCGTTTTGACGGGAAAACGCGGTTCTGTGATCCCGCGCGGATTGAAACGGGGCCGCGTGCCCCCATCTAGAGCACAATACGCAGTATCAAGTCGAGCCGACTGGCTCAATCCCCAAGCATGTTGATGGAGTAGCCCATGGCGCTGAGCACGACCCAGGAAATCATTGCCGATATCAAGGCTGGCAAGATGGTGATCCTGATGGATGACGAAGACAGGGAGAACGAAGGGGACCTGATCATGGCCGCCTCCTGTGTCCGCCCGGAAGACATCAACTTCATGGCGCGCTACGGTCGTGGCCTCATCTGCCTGACCCTGACCCGGGATCGCTGCAAGCAGCTGGCGCTGCCGCTGATGGTCGATCGCAACAATGCCCAGTTCTCCACCGCCTTCACCGTCTCCATCGAGGCGGCGGAAGGGGTGACCACCGGCATCTCCGCCGCCGACCGCGCCGTCACCGTGCAGGCTGCGGTGGCGCCCCATGCCAAGGCCGCCGATCTGGTGCAGCCCGGCCACATCTTCCCGCTGATGGCGCAGGATGGCGGTGTGCTGACCCGCGCCGGCCACACCGAAGCGGGCTGCGATCTGGCCCGGCTGGCCGGCTTCGAGCCTGCCTCCGTCATCGTCGAGATCCTCAACGAAGACGGCACCATGGCCCGGCGCCCGGATCTCGAGATCTTCGCCGAGCAGCACGGCATCAAGCTCGGCACCATTGCCGACCTTATCGAATACCGCAACCAGCACGAGACCACGGTAGAGAAAGTGGCCGAGTGCAAGTTGCCCACCGAATACGGCGAGTTCGACCTCGTCACCTTCCGAGACACCATCGACAACCAGGTGCACTTCGCCCTGAAGAAAGGGGACGTGAAGGCCGACCAGCCGACCCTGGTACGGGTGCACCTGCACGACGTGCTGAGCGATCTGCTGCTCACCGACCGCCACAGCGCCCGCAGCTGGCCGCTGCCCAAATCCATGGCCCGCATCGCCGACGAGGGCGGGGTGCTGGTGATCCTGGGGGCGGAAGCCCATGGCGCCGAGCTGCTGGCCAGGGTCAAGGGTTTTGAAGCCGCCGACAAGGGGCTGGCGCCGGAAGGGGCCAAGTGGCAGGGCACCTCGCGCCGGGTCGGCGTCGGTTCCCAGATCCTCAAGGCGCTGGGGGTCGGCAAGATGCGCCTATTGAGCTCTCCCAAGAAGTACCATGCCCTCGGTGGCTTTGGTCTGGAAGTGGTGGAGTACGTCGGCGAGTAAGCGCTGCGTACGGTTGAATTCATCACCATGGCCGCCCGTTGCGGCCATGGTTTTTTGTCGCGGCTCTGTTGTGCTAGAATGCGTGCACTTTTGAGCCCGGCCCCTAATTGATTGCACAGAGACAGGATTTCCAATGAAGATTATCGAAGGAAATATCGCCGCTCCCGAGGCGCGTGTTGCTATTGTCGTTGCCCGTTTCAACAGCTTCATCAATGACAGCCTGGTGAACGGCGCGCTGGACGTGCTGAAGCGTCAAGGTCAGGTCCAGGAGAGCAATCTGACCCTGGTGCGCGTACCGGGGGCCGTCGAAATTCCCCTGGCGGCCAAGAAGCTGGCCAAGAGCGGTCAATACGACGCCATCGTCGCACTCGGCACCGTCATCCGCGGCGGTACCTACCACTTCGAACTGGTAGCGAGCGAGAACGGCAAGGGTCTGGCCCAGGTGATGATGGAATACGACATTCCCGTTGCCTTCGGCGTGCTGACCACCGAAAACATTGAACAAGCCATCGAACGCGCCGGTACCAAGGCGGGTAACAAGGGTGCAGAGGCTGCACTGAGCGCGCTCGAAATGATCAACGTCCTGAAACAACTGGACGTGTAACGAGGAGAAATGCATTGAAACCGTCCGAGCGCCGTAAGGCCCGCCATTGCGCCACCCAGGCCATCTACCAGTGGCAGATGACCCAGGCCAACGTGGGCGACATCGAAGAGCAGTTCAAGATCGATCAGGACACCAAGGGTGTGGACCTGAACTATTTCCGCGATCTGCTGTTCGGGGTAGCGGTCCACTGCAACGAGCTGGACAAGGTGTTCGCGCCTTTCCTCTCCCGTCCGCTGGAAGAAGTGGACATGGTGGACAAGGCGATCCTGCGTCTGGCGACCTACGAGCTGACCCGTCGTGAAGATGTGCCGCCGCGCGTGGTGATCAACGAAGCGATCGAGCTGGCCAAAGCCTTCGCCGCCGATGACAGCCACAAGTTTGTCAACGGCGTCCTGGACAAGGTGATCAAGACGCTGCCCAAGCGCTGATCCTGCTGTCCGTCAGCAATTAAGAGAGGAGCCAGCTTATTGCTGGCTTTTTACTGTATGGGTGAATTTGAGCTGATTGAGAAGTACTTCAAGGTCCCCCACGCCCGCAAGGACGTGGTGATGGGCCCTGGAGATGACTGTGCCCTGCTGACCCTGCCCCCCGACGCCCAGTTGGCGGTGAGCACGGACACCCTGGTGAGCGGCGTGCACTTCTTCCCCGACATGGATCCGGTGGATCTCGGCTACAAGGCGTTGGCGGTCAATCTCTCCGATCTGGCCGCCATGGGTGCCGAGCCGCGCTGGGTCTCCCTGGCCCTGACCCTGCCCGCCATCAACGAGCGCTGGGTCGCCGGTTTCGCCGAAGGGTTCCTCGAGCTCGCCGAGTACTACAACGTGGCGCTGGTGGGGGGAGACATGACCCGCGGGCCCCTCTCCATCACCGTCTCGGTGAAAGGATCGGTCCCGGCAGGTCGCGCCCTGCTGCGCAGCGGCGCCAAGGCCGGTGACGGGGTCTACGTGACCGGTACCCTGGGAGATGCCGCCCTGGCGCTCTCCCACCTGCTGGGCAAGCGCACCCTCAACGAGAACCAGCTGGCGGCCGTGCTGCCGCGCCTCGACCATCCCCATCCCCGCATCCTGGCCGGTCAGGCCCTGCGCGGGCTGGCCAGCAGCGCCCTGGATCTCTCCGACGGCCTGGCGTCTGATCTCGGCCACATCCTCAAGGCGTCCGGCGTGCGGGCCCAGATCGATCTCAATCTGCTGCCCCTCTCCCCCGTGTTGCAGGATGCGGTGCCGGCCATGGATGCCTGGCAGCTGGCCCTGGCCGGGGGCGACGACTACGAGCTCTGCTTCACCGTGCCCCAGGAGCACCACGGCGCCCTGGACACGGCGTTGGCCAATTGTGGCGTGAAGTTCACCCGCATCGGTCGCATCCTGGCCGGGGAGCCTGGCATCGACTACCTGCAGGACGAACAACCCGTCGAACTGCACCTCAAGGGCTGGGATCACTTCGCATGATATCTTTCAAGATAAAGCCCGAACTGACGCGGCTGAACCTTAAAAACCCGCTCCACTTCCTGGCGGTGGGCTTTGGCTCCGGCCTCTCCCCCAAGGCGCCGGGCACCATGGGGACCCTGGCAGCCATCCCGCTCTATCTGTTGGTGAGCGGGCTGCCGACCTCCTGGTTCATCGCCCTGCTGGTGGTGGGTTTCGTGGCGGGCATCCGCATCTGCCAGAGCGCCACCGACGCCATCGGGATGCCGGATCACGGGGCCATCGTCTGGGACGAGGTCATCGGATTCGGGGTCACCATGATTGCGGCCCCGGCCGGCTGGGAGTGGGTGCTGGCGGGCTTCGTGCTGTTCCGGGTGTTCGACATCCTTAAGCCCTGGCCCATCTCCTGGTTCGATCGCCGCATTCACGGCGGGCTTGGCATCATGCTGGACGATCTCATCGCCGGCCTGTTCGCCCTGGCCTGCATGCAACTGCTTGCCCACTGGTGAGGGGAGGCGGCTCCCGAACGCCCGTCTCGCTGTTTTTTCACTGCTCTCCTCTTGCAAAGAGGCCGGATATACCGCACACGCAGGCCCTGAGGGGCCTGCGTTTTTTTGTATGCAATCCCTCCCGGCTTGCCGTGCCGGCGGGCCTGTGGCCCAGGTTGATCCTTCTGCATTGTCCCTATTTAGCTCTGCCTATTTTTCCTTACTCCAGATATGCTGCCGTCAAAAAATCATTTCACATAAATATTCACTACTCATTCGAAGCTGGTCAGCATAATGCTGATAGTGAATAAGATGGTTTGTTGCTATTTTGTTGAAACATAATTGGTTGATGGTCTCGCATTGCCAGCGTAATCTCTGGTAATGTGACTTTTATCGACATTTTAACCCCAGGGTGTCGGCATTCTCTGGGCAAAGTATTGCGAAATTGTATAACTGGATCATTTACACCCGCGGGCAAACCGACTAACTTACTCGCGGGTTATTCCAAAAAAATGCAAAAAACCCGCCCGGATCGCTGGTTTGGCTGCCTCATGGATTGAGCGTTAATTACACAACAACGGCTCTCGAGCAGTACCAAGGCACAACCAGCATCTGCGGCTGATTTACGGACGAATTATTTGGGACGGATGTCCCCCGCAGAGGTAACCATGTCCTTGCTTGAAGTCAAAAACTTGCGGATCGAGTACCCCTCCCGCTACGGGGTGCTTGCCGCGGTCAAGGATCTCTCTTTTTCTGTTGAAAAGGGCGAGATCGTCGGCGTCGTCGGTGAGTCCGGCGCTGGCAAATCCACCATCGGCAACGCCGTCATCGATCTGTTGAGCCCGCCCGGTCGCATCGCCCGTGGCGATATCTACCTGAACGGCGAGCTCATCTCCGGCAAGAGCCAGAACGAGATGCGGGCCATTCGCGGCTCGCGCATCGGTTTCATCTTCCAGGATCCCATGACCTCCCTCAATCCGCTGTTCACCGTGGAGCAGCAGCTGGTGGAGACCATCCTCGCCAACACCGACCTGTCCCGCGAGGCGGCCTTTGCCAAGGCCCTCGAGCTGATGGGGGCGGTGGGGATCCCGAACCCGGACGTGCGCATCAAGCAGTATCCTCACCAGTTCTCCGGTGGCATGCGCCAGCGGGTGGTGATCGCCATCGCCCTCTCCGGGGATCCCGAGCTCATCATCGCCGATGAGCCGACCACGGCGCTGGACGTCTCCATCCAGGATCAGATCCTCCAGCTCATCCGCAACCTGTGCAAAGAGCGCCAGGTAGGCTGCATGCTGGTGACCCATGACATGGGGGTGGTCTCCAACGTCACCGACAAGGTGGCGGTGATGTACCGCGGCGATCTGGTGGAGTTCGGCACCACGGAACAGGTGCTGGGCCGCCCCAATCACCCCTATACCCGCAGCCTCATCTCGGCGGTGCCCCGCTCGGATGTGAAGCTGGTGCGCTTCCCCCTGGTCTCCTATATCGAGGATGCCGGTGCGGCGGATACCAGCATCGATCTCAAAACCCACTGGCTCGGCCAGAGTCAGGACGAGCGCACCTATGAAGGCGCGCTGTTGCGGGTGGAGAACGTGGATCTGAAGTTCGTCACCAAGGATTCCATCTTCCCGAGCCGCCGCCAGTACGTGCGCGCCTGCAACAACATCAGCTTCGAGATCTTCGAGGGTGAGACTTTCGGTCTGGTGGGGGAGTCGGGCTCCGGTAAATCCACCATCGCCCGTGCCATCACCGGGCTCTATCCGCCCGACACCGGCAAGATTGTCTTCG
This sequence comes from Aeromonas sp. QDB30, assembly GCF_027707645.1. NCBI lineage: Bacteria > Pseudomonadati > Pseudomonadota > Gammaproteobacteria > Aeromonadales > Aeromonadaceae > Aeromonas > Aeromonas sp. QDB30. The sequence continues at coordinate 26,432 of NZ_JAPCIY010000004.1, forward strand.
AGGGGATCGATCTCACCGCCCTGAAAGGGGAGCACGAGCGTCGCCCCCTGCGCCGCCAGATGCAGATGGTGTTCCAGAACCCGTACTCTTCGATGAACCCGCGCATGAAGGTGCGTGACATCATCGCCGAGCCGATCCGCTTCCACCGCCTCGCCGAGAGCGAGCGGCAGATAGAGCAGATCGTCGGGGACCTGCTGGATCATGTGGGCCTGGGCCGCGGCGCCGGGGTCAAGTATCCCCACGAATTCTCCGGTGGTCAGCGCCAGCGCATCTCCATTGCCCGCGCCCTGGCGACCCGCCCGCGCTTCCTCATCTGCGACGAGCCCACCTCGGCGCTGGATGTCTCGGTGCAGGCCCAGATCCTCAACCTGCTCAAAGACTTGCAACAGGAGCTTGGGCTCACCATGCTGTTCATCAGTCACGATCTGCCGGTCATCCGCCAGATGTGCGACCGCATCGGTGTGATGCAGCACGGTCATCTGGTGGAAGTGGCCGAGACCGAGAAACTGTTCACCAATGCCGAGCATGAGTACAGCCGCAAGCTGATCTCCCTTATGCCGGAATTCAAGGGAATGTCCCGCGAGGGGCTGGAAATCGCAAGCTAGGAAAGCACCGGTTCGCCGGTTTGTCTGTCAATAAAAAGCCAAAAGCATGGAGAAAGACATGAAGAAAGGATTATCCAAGATCGCCATGGCGCTGTTCGCCGCTGGTCTCGCGTTCAACGTTTCTGCTGCCGACATCAAGGTCGCCGTCGCGTCCGACGCCACCTCTCTGGACCCGCAGGAGCAGCTCTCCGGTCAGACCCTGGAGATGTCTCACCTGGTGTTCGACCCCCTGATGCGTTACACCCAGGATCTGCAGTTCGAGCCGCGTCTGGCCGAGAAGTATGAGCGCATCGACGACAAGACCGTCCGTTTCCACCTGCGCAAGGGTGTGAAGTTCCACTCCGGCAACGACTTCACCGCCGATGACGTGGTATGGACCGTCAACCGTCTGAAGGCCTCCCCGGACTTCAAGGCGATCTTCGACCCCATCGCCGAAGCCAAGAAGGTGGATGATTTCACCGTGGATCTCGTCACCGCCAAGCCGTTCCCGCTGGTGCTGCAGACCGTCACCTACATCTTCCCGATGGACTCCAAGTTCTATAGCGGCAAGACCGAGGCGGGCAAGGACAAGGCCGAGATCGTGAAGAACGGTGACTCCTTCGCCTCCACCAATGTCTCCGGTACCGGTCCGTTCAGCGTCAAGTTCCGCGAGCAGGGCGTGAAGCTGGAATACGTGCGCAACGCCAACTACTGGGACAAGGCCTCCAAGGGCAACGTCGACAACCTGACCGTGGTACCGATCAAGGAAGACGCCACCCGTGTTGCAGCCCTGCTGGGCGGCGACGTGGACATGATCTACCCGGTTGCCCCGAACGATCTGGAGCGCGTGAAGAACGGCAAGGATTCCCAGCTGGTCACCCTGTCCGGTACCCGTGCCATCATCATCGAGCTGAACCAGAACACCAACCCGGCGCTGAAAGACAAGCGCGTGCGTCAGGCGATCAACTACGCCATCAACCAGGTGGGCATCGTCGACAAGATCAACAAGGGCTTCGGTACCCCGGCCGGCCAGCTGAGCCCGAAAGGCTACGCAGGCTACAACGAGGCGCTCAAGCCCCAGTATGATCTGGCCAAGGCCAAGGAGCTGATGAAGGAAGCCGGTTACGAGAAGGGCTTCAAGATGAGCTTCATCTCCCCGGCTGCCCGCTACGTCAACGACGTCAAGATTGCCCAGGCCGTCTCCGCCATGCTGTCCAAGATCAACATCAAGGTGGATCTGAAGACCATGCCGGTGGCCCAGTACTGGCCGGAGTTTGACAAGTGCGCCGCTGACATGCAGCTGATCGGCTGGCACTCCGACACCGAAGACAGTGCGAACTTCTTCGAGTTCCTGACCTTCACCAAGGATGCCAAGACCGGCATGGGTCAGTACAACTGCGGCGGTTATGCCAACGCGGAAGCTGACAAGATGGTGATGGAAGCCAACACCGAGACCGATCCTGCCAAGCGTGCCGCCATCCTGCAGAAGGTGGAAGCCATGCTGATCGACGACGCTGCCTATGTGCCGCTGCACTGGGAAGACCTGGCCTACGGTGCCAAGAAGAACGTCGACATCAAGCCGGTGGTCAACGTGATGAACTTCCCTTATCTGGGTGACCTGGTGGTCAACAAGTAAGCGAAGCGTTTAAGGAAGGACCCGGCGGGGCACCCATGGTTGCCCCGCCATTAACAGAAGCCTGTGCCAAGACACAGGCCACGTAGAAGGACAAGCATGTTTACATTCCTGCTGAAACGGTTCTATCAGGCCGTGATAGTGATGTTCGTCATCAGCCTGGTCGCCTTCTCCATCCAGGACAACCTGGGGGATCCGCTGCGCGAGCTGGTGGGACAATCCGTCTCCGAGTCCGTGCGCCAGGAGCTGCGCGACAAGATGGGACTCAATGATCCCTTCCTCGTGAAATACAGCCGCTTCTTGAAGAACGCGGTACACGGGGATCTGGGCACTTCCTATTTCTTCAAGCGACCAGCCCTCGAGGTTATCCTCGACAAGCTGGTGGCTACCCTTGAGCTGGTGTTTGCCGCCGCGCTCATCATCGTCGTGGTCTCCATTCCGCTGGGGGTTTATTCGGCGATAAGACCGCGCAGCATCCTCACCAAGGTCATCATGGCGGTGAGCAGCATCGGCATCTCGATCCCGGTCTTCCTGACCGCCATCATGCTGATGTACCTCTTCTCCATCCAGCTGGGCTGGCTGCCGGCCTATGGCCGTGGCGAGACCTACAACCTGCTGGGCTGGGAGTCGGGCTTCTTTACCTGGGACGGTATCCTGCACCTGGTGCTGCCTGCGGTCTCCCTCTCCTCCATCATGCTGCCGCTGTTCATCCGGCTGGTGCGCTCGGAGATGCTGGAGCAGCTCTCCTCCGAGTACGTCAAGTTTGCCCGTGCCAAGGGGCTGGACAACAACAAGGTCTACTACCAGCACGCCCTGAAGAACACCATGCTGCCGGTCATCACGGTGGGCGGTGTGCAGATCGGGACCATGGTGGCCTACACCATCCTGACCGAGAGCGTGTTCCAGTGGCCGGGGACCGGCTTCCTCTTCCTTGAGGCGATCCACCGGGTCGATACGCCGCTGATCACCGCCTACGTCATCTTCGTCGGCCTCATTTTCGTGGTGACCAATACCCTGGTCGACCTGCTCTACGGGTTGATCAACCCGACCGTCAACCTGACCGCCAAGGGGTAACAGATGACTAATGCTGTAACTGCAAGCCCAAGCCGTTGGGCACGCTTCAAAAATTCCGACATCGTCTACTACTTCCTGCGGGACAAGGTAGCCATGTTCAGCTTTGCGGTGTTTGTGGTCTTCGTGCTGGCGGCCCTGCTGGCACCCTGGATCGCACCGCACAACGTCTATGACCAGACCAGCTTCGATCTGATGGATGCGGAGCTGCCCCCCTCCTGGCTGGAAGGGGGCGAGGCCCGCTTCTGGCTCGGGACCGACAACCAGGGGCGCGACATCTGGAGCACCATCCTCTATGGTGCCCGCATCTCGCTGACCATTGGTCTGTTCGCGGTGGGGCTGCAGCTGGTGCTCGGTATCGTCATCGGTCTGATGGCCGGTTACTTTGGTGGTCGCATCGACAACCTGTTGATGCGCTTTGCCGACGTGCAGCTGTCGTTCTCCACCATGATGGTGGCGATCATCATCTCCGCCATCTTCCAGGCGACCTTTGGCTCCGAGTTCTACTCGAAGTTCGCCATCCTGATGCTGGTGGTGATCATCGGTATCGCCGAGTGGCCCCAGTATGCCCGGACGGTGCGCGCCTCCGTGCTGGCGGAGAAGAAGAAGGAGTATGTGGAAGCGGCTCAGGTGATGGGGTTCCGCGCCCCGCGCATCATGTTCCGCCACATTCTGCCGAACTGCCTGTCGCCCATCCTGGTCATCTCTACCGTGCAGGTGGCGAACGCCATCATGAGCGAGGCTGCCCTCTCCTTCCTGGGTCTGGGGATGCCGGTTGATCAACCGTCCCTGGGGTCGCTCATCAGCGTGGGCTTCAACTACATCTTCTCCGGGTCCTGGTGGATCACCGCCTTCCCGGGCCTCTGCCTGGTGGTGCTGGTGCTGGTGATCAACCTGCTGGGTGACTGGCTGCGGGATGTGTTCAACCCGAAGATCTACAAGGGCTGATAAACCTTTCCACGAACTGGCTGCGAGGCCGTGATCAAGGTTCAAGTGCTGCCCGCTTATGTGGAACCAAGGAGTGTTCAGGTATGTCTCGGTTCCTGAGCGGCTTGTAACCTTGTTGACGGCCTTCTCGCGACAGTATGTGAACAGGGTTGGTCTGGCACAGTGAATAACAAAAAAGGGCGCCATAAGGCGCCCTTTTTTATTGCTTGCGATAACCCTTGTCAGGCCTGCAGCCAGCTCTCGATGCGGGTCTGAATGCCCACGCTGTCCAGCCCCAGCAGGGCGTAGATCTCATTCTGGGTGCCCTGCTCGATGAAGCGGTCCGGCAGGCCGAGGTTGAGCACCGGTTTGCACTGCTTGCAGCCCATCAGCAGCTCGTTCACCGCAGAGCCTGCACCGCCCATGACGGCGTTGTCCTCGAGGGTGACGAACTGATCGTGGGAGGCGGCCAGAGAGAGCACCAGCGCCTCGTCCATGGGTTTGACGAAGCGCATGTCCACCAGGGTGGCATCCAGCGCCTCGGCGGCTGCTCTGGCCTGTTGCAGCAGGGTGCCGAACGCCAGGATGGCGGTCCCCTTGCCCTCGCGAACGACGCGTCCCTTGCCGAGGGGCAGGGCCTGCATCTCGCTCTCGGCCTGGATACCGGTGCCGCTGCCACGGGGGTAGCGCACCGCCACTGGCCCGTTGCACAGATAGCCGGTGTAGAGCATCTGGCGGCACTCGTTCTCGTCGGACGGGGTCATCACCACCATGTTGGGCACGGTGCGCAGGAAGCTGATGTCGAACGCCCCCTGATGGGTCGGGCCGTCGGCCCCCACCAGACCGGCCCGGTCGATGGCGAAGAGCACCGGCAGGTTCTGCAGCGCCACGTCGTGGATCAGCTGGTCATAGGCCCGTTGCAGGAAGCTCGAATAGATGGCGACCACGGGTTTCTGGTCGGCGATGGCGAGACCGGCGGCGAAGGTGACCGCATGTTGCTCGGCGATGGCCACGTCGAAGTAGCGATCCGGATATTGCTGGCTGAATTTCACCAGACCGGAGCCTTCGCGCATGGCGGGAGTGATGCCGACCACGCGCTCGTCCTTGGCGGCGATATCGCACAGCCACTGACCGAAGATGGCGGAGAAGGTGGGTTTGCCACCGGCACTCTTGGGCAGGGCACAGTCATCCGGGTTGAATTTGGGGACGGCGTGATAGCCGATGGGATCTTTTTCCGCCGGCTCGTAGCCCTTGCCCTTCTTGGTCTTGACGTGCAGCAGCTGGGGACCCTTGAGATTGCGCATGTTGCGCAGGGTTTCGACCAGGGCATGGATGTCGTGACCGTCGATGGGGCCGATGTAGTTGAAGCCGAACTCCTCGAACAAGGTACCCGGTACCACCATGCCCTTGAGGTGCTCCTCGGCCCGCTTGGCGAGCTCCTTGACCGGCGGCAGCCCCGCCAGCACCTTCTTGCCCCCCTCGCGAATGGTGGTGTAGAGCTTGCCGGACATCAGCCTGGCGAGGTGATTGTTCAGGGCCCCCACGTTCTCGGAGATGGACATCTCGTTGTCGTTGAGCACCACCAGCATGTCCTTGTGGACGTCGCCGGCGTGATTGAGGGCCTCGAAGGCCATGCCGGCGGTGATGGCGCCATCACCGATGACCGCGACCACCTTGCGGCCAAGCCCTTCGCTCTCGGCCGCCACCGCCATGCCGAGTGCCGCCCCGATGGAGGTACTGGAGTGGCCCACGCTGAGCACGTCGTACTCGCTCTCTTCCCGCCAGGGGAAGGGGTGCAGGCCATCTTTCTGGCGAATGGTGTGAATGCGCTCCCGTCGTCCGGTCAGGATCTTGTGGGGATAGGCCTGGTGGCCTACGTCCCACACCAGCCGATCGAAGGGGGTGTTGTAGACATAGTGCAGGGCGACCGTCAGCTCGACGGTGCCAAGGCCGGAGGCGAAGTGGCCGCTGGAGCGGCTCACCGAGCGCAGCAGATACTCGCGCAGCTCGTTGCACACCACGGGCAGCCGCTCGAAGGGGAGGGATCGCAAATCGACCGGCGTGTCCGCGAGGGCCAGGTTGGGGAAATCGCTAATATCAACGCTCATATTGTTACTGTTATCCAGCGTTTAGTGGGTTCGCTCGATGATGTAATCGGCAAACGCTTCCAGAATGTCGGTATTGTAGGGCAAGGATTGCAGGGCTGTTAAGGCCTTGTCATGCAGTTCGCGAGCCAGCTCACGGGCATTGTCGAGTCCGAGCAGGGCCGGATAGGTACTCTTTTCCAGCGCCAGATCCGAGCCTTGCGGCTTGCCCAGGGTGGCAGTATCGCCCGTGATGTCGAGGATGTCGTCCTGCACCTGGAAGGCGAGTCCGATGGCGGCGGCATAGGTTTGCAGGGCGGTGAGGGTGGCGGGTTCCACGTCAGCCTTGCACAGGGCGCCGAGGGTCACGGCGCACTCGATGAGGGCCCCTGTCTTGTGGCGGTGCACCTGCTCCAGCTCGGCGAGGCTGATCCGGCGCCCTTCGGCGTCCAGATCCAGTGCCTGACCGCCGCACATGCCTAGATAGCCGGACGCGCGGGCCAGGGCACTCAGCATCCGCACCCGGTTGGCCATCAATGTATCGGGCATGGGGTGGTCGGCCAGAATGGAAAACGCCAGGGTCTGCAGGGCATCGCCCGCCAGGATGGCTGTGCCTTCATCGAAGGCCTTGTGTACGGTGGGCTGACCACGACGCAGGTCGTCGTCATCCATGGCGGGCAGGTCGTCGTGCAGGAGGGAGTATGCGTGAATGCACTCCACGGCGGCGGCGGGGCCATCCAGCAGTTCGCTCTTGACGCCCAGCATCTCGCCGACGGCATAGACCAGGAAGGGGCGCACCCGTTTCCCACCGAGCAGCAGGCCGTATTTCATCGCGTCCCGCAGACGTGGCGCCATGGCGGGCAGGGCGTCAAGCTGTGCCGAGAGGCAGTCGTCGATGCGGCGCCGATGCAGGCGGGAGAAATCGTCCAGGGTCACTCACTCCTCTCCTTGTTCTGCTCGAAAGGGGACCGCTTGCTCGCTGCCATCGGCCTGGGTCAGGAGGATCTGGATCTTCTGCTCGGCCTGTTCCAGCTTCTGCTGGCCGGCGCGCACCAGATGGATGCCCTGTTCGAATTGTTTGAGTGCCTCCTCGAGGGGGAGCGAGCCCTGTTCGAGTTGATGCACTATGGTTTCCAGCTCTTCCAGGGTGGCATCAAAACTCAGACGGTCGATTTTTTTACTGGCCATGTCCATCCTCGGGGATTGAAAAAAACGGCTCATCTTAACATCGACCGGCCACAGGGGGGAGGCAGAAAAACGCGGCGTCCTCAAACTATCCTGACCATGGCCGATAAGAACGGGCATGCAACCACGCATTGCCGATCGGCGATTGCGGTGTACCGGGCTTGCTGCCGGGGGCGCAATAGCAGAAAATTCAACGCAATATAATTAGACGGCACGTTCGGCGACAGGAGTAGGGATGTGGATTTAGGGAGTCTGATAGGCTTAGTGCTGGGGTTCGGGGTCGTGGTGTACGGCATGTTGCTGGGCGGCCCCATGAGCATGTATGTGGACATGCCATCGGTCTACATCACCATACTGGGGTCCGTGTTCATCTGCATGATGAAGTTCAACCTCGGTCAGTTTCTGATGGCCTTCAAGGTCGCGGGCAAGGCCTTCATGTACAAGGGGGACAAGCTCGACGATCTCATCACCAAGGCGGTGGAACTGGCGGATGCGGCCCGCAAGGGGGGCTTTCTGGCTCTGGAGGCGGCGGAGATCCCCAATACCTTCATGAAGAAGGGCATCGACATGCTGGTGGACGGCCATGATGCCGACGTGGTGCGTGCGGTGATGGAGAAGGACATCGAACTGACGTCCGAGCGTCACGCCACGGCCATCAAGGTGTTCCGCTCCCTGGGGGATCTCGGTCCGGCCATGGGCATGATCGGTACCCTGGTGGGGTTGGTGGCCATGCTGGCCAACATGAGCGACCCCAAATCCATCGGTCCGGCCATGGCGGTGGCCTTGCTGACGACCCTGTATGGCGCAATCGAGGCCAACATGATTGCCATCCCCATCGCGGACAAGCTGGAACTGCGCAGTGGCGAGGAACAGTTGAGTCGCACCCTGATCCTCGACGCCATCATGGGGATCCAGGATGGACAGAACCCGAGGGTGATCCAGGCCATGTTGCAGAACTACCTGAATCAGTCCAAACGCAACAACGGGACCGAATAGGAGCGCACAGATGGCAAAGTGCAAGTGCCCGCCTCCCGGATTGCCCGGTTACATGGGAACCTTCGCGGATCTCATGTCTCTGCTGATGTGCTTCTTCGTGCTTTTGCTCTCCTTTGCCGAGATGGATGTGCAGAAGTTCAAGCAGATCGCCGGTTCCATGGAGAAGGCGTTCGGGGTACAGAACATCCTGGAGGTCAAGGATATCCCCAAGGGAACCTCGGTCATCGCCCAGGAGTTTCGTCCTGGTCGCCCCGAGCCGACGCCTATTGACACCATCATGCAGCAGACCATCGACATGACCCAGACCGAGCTGGATTTCCAGCCTGGGGATGCGGACAAGGCGGGTGGACATGACAAGACCGAAGGCCAGCAGAGCGGTGGCGATACCGCCCAGGAGGCCCAGAAGGCGCAGGAACAGTCCAACACCCTGGCCAAGGCACTGGCGGAGCAGATGCAGGCCCAGATCCAGGATGGGGCCATCGAGATAGAGGCGCTGGGTCAGCAGATCATCATTCGCATTCGCGAGAAAGCGGCGTTCCCGGCGGGATCCGCCTTCCTGCAACCCCAGTTCTGGCCGGTGATCCGCAAGGTGGCTGCGCTGCTCAAGGATGTGCCGGGGGAGATCACCGTCTCCGGCCACACCGACAATGTGGCCACCGAGGACGAGTTGTTCCAGTCCAACTGGGAGCTTTCGTCCCAGCGGGCGGTGGCGGTTGCCCACCAGATGATCAAGGTGCCCGGTTTTGACGGCAATCGTCTGGTGGTGCAAGGGATGGCGGATTCCCAGCCGCTGGTGCCCAACAACAGCCCGGAGAATCGGCGCATGAATCGACGTGTCGAGATCGCCATCATGCAGGGCAAACCGACGGTGTCGGCTCCGCTTGGCGTCTCGGAATCCAAGTAACGCTGGCCCAAAGCGGGATCCCGCTCGCAGGGGCTGACATGGATTTTGTGGCGGCTTCATATTAAGATGCCCCATCCGAACCGACAGCTGCGGCTCTCTTTTGATTGCCGCAGCTTCTCTTTATAAAGCAACCCAGGTTTCGACTATGAATCATACTCCGATGACTGTTCGCGGCGCTGAAAAGCTGCGTCAAGAGCTCGATTATCTCAAGACCGAGCTGCGTCCCCAGATTATCGAAGCGATTGCTGATGCCCGTGAACATGGCGATCTGAAAGAAAATGCCGAATACCATGCCGCCCGCGAGCAGCAGGGTTTCTGTGAAGGCCGCATTCAGGAAATTGAAGGCAAGCTCTCCAATGCCCAGATTATCGATGTCACCAAGATTGCCAACAATGGCCGCGTCATCTTCGGCGCAACCGTGACCCTGCTCAAAAGTGAAACGGAAGAGGAAGTGGTCTACCGCATCGTGGGAGACGACGAGGCGGACATCAAGCAGAACATGATCTCTGTGAACTCCCCCATTGCCCGTGCCCTGATCGGCAAGGAAGTGGATGACGTTGCCATCGTCAAGACGCCGGGTGGCGATGTGGAGTACGAGATCCTGGAAGTTGCCTATCTCTGATTGAACGTCGGGGAAAGAGACAGGGGAGCCGGGCTCCCCTGTTGTCTTTAGTCACCCTGATAGGCCTGGACGAAGGCGTCCTGGTGGCGCTGGAAGAGCCAGTCCCGCAATTGTTCCTGATCCTCCTTGCCCAGCCGGAACTGGACGGCCCAGTCATGGTGATGTTGATTGGCATCCACGTGCCTGACGAGGGTGCCTGTCATGGCCAAGGGAGGGAGATCCTCGATGCGAAGGTATCCGCCAAGTGGATCTCCCTTGGCAAAGGCGTCCGGCAAGCCGGCCACGATGAGACCGCCAAGGGAGAGGCTGTATACCTCGTACTCCGCGTCTTCGGTGCAGAGCACGGCCTTTTCGTCGAGTCGCCAGGCGCGCAGATGGGGCGAACCCAGCTCGGTAATGGTCGGCGCGGCGATGCGCAGCTCGGCGTGGCCCTCCTCTGCCTGGGTGCAGTGGAGCGGGAAACGCAATTGGTAGCCGGCGATGCGGGCTTCGAGTGTCAGAGGCTTGGCTCGCTGCAACAGGCTTTGGAGAGGAAGGGGCAGGGTGCCGCGCAGGTATTGGCTGGTGGCAATGTCTTCATCGTTTCCCAGGTCCCGCAGCATGGCCAGTTCTTCATCGGTGAGGAGCTGATGCTTGTCCATAGTGGGTGTCCACGGCTATTCATCGCAGGTTAAGGGCCTGGCAACTATTTTGGCAAGCGACTTGGGAAGAAGGGAAATGAAGGAAAGAGCGAATGCTCTTTCCTGTTACTTGCGCGGCAACTGGATCTTGGGCTCTTTGGCCTGACGGTAGATGGTCAGTACATGGCCCATGCTCTGTACCTTGATGGCGCCGGTCTCGCGAACGATGGCATCCATCACCAGCTGTTTCATCTCACGATCTTCAGACGCAACCTTAACCTTGATCAGCTCGTGGTGGTTCAGGGCCAGATCGATCTCGGCCAGCACCCCTTCGGTCAGACCGTGTTGTCCCAGCAGGACGACCGGCTTCAGACTGTGGGCCAGGCCCTTGAGGTACTGTTTCTGTTTATTGTTGAGAATCATGGCAATTTCTTCATAAGTCAGGGTTGAAAGGGGCGTATTCTACCCCCACTTAGCCCTTAATACTAATAACCCTTGTGGTTTTTTAAAGTCGACAATCATGACCCAGAAAAAACGTTCCCCCAGTTCAACCCGCTGGTTAAAAGAACATTTCGACGACCAATACGTCAAGAAAGCCCAGAAGTTGGGACTGCGCTCTCGCGCCGTTTTCAAGATCGATGAGATCCAGGGCAAAGACCGGCTGCTCAAGCCGGGGATGACGGTAGTGGACCTGGGGGCTGCTCCCGGTGGCTGGTCCCAATTTGCCATCGACCAGGTTGGTGACAAGGGGCGCGTCATTGCGTGTGATATTTTGCCGATGGATTCCATTGCCGGTGTCGATTTCCTGCAAGGGGACTTTCGGGAGGAAACTGTACTCGGCGCCTTGCTGGAGCGAGTCGGCCCCGACAAGGTGGATGTCGTCATGTCCGACATGGCGCCCAACATGAGCGGTACCCAGCAGGTGGATCAAGCCCGTGCCATGTACCTGGTGGAACTGGCGCTGGACATGTGCAATCAGGTCCTGAGCAGTAATGGCAGTTTTGTAGTCAAGGTGTTCCAGGGGGAAGGGTTTGATGCCTATCTCAATGAAATACGTAGACTTTTCTCTGTCGTCAAGATTCGAAAACCAGACTCGTCCCGTGCTCGTTCACGAGAAGTCTACATTGTGGCTACCGGTTTTAAACTGTAGTACCCTAACCCTCATCGTTAACTGTCAGTCTGCGAGGTCATTGATTTGAGTGACATGGCGAAAAACCTAATCCTGTGGCTGGTCATCGCCGTCGTGCTGATGTCGGTGTTCAATAGCTTCAGCCCCAGCGATACCACCAGTCGCCAGCTGGACTATTCCAGCTTCGTGAAAGAAGTGACCCAGGAGCAGATCCGTGAAGTGCGGATGGATGGCAAGGTCATCAATGGCGTCAAGCGCACCGGTGAACGTTTCACCACCATCATTCCTGCGCCGGATCCCCAACTGCTCAACGACATGCTCAACCATAACGTCAAAGTGATGGGTGAGAAGCCGGAAGAACCATCTCTGATCACGTCCATCTTCATCTCCTGGTTCCCGATGCTGTTGCTGATCGGTGTCTGGGTCTTCTTCATGCGTCAGATGCAGGGCGGCGGCGGCAAGGGTGCCATGTCGTTCGGCAAGAGCAAGGCTCGCCTGATGAGCGAAGATCAGATCAAGACTACCTTCGCCGACGTAGCTGGTTGTGACGAGGCAAAGGAAGAGGTCAAGGAGCTGGTCGACTATCTGCGTGACCCGACCAAATTCCAGAAGCTGGGTGGCAAGATCCCGACCGGCGTCCTGTTGGTAGGTCCTCCCGGTACCGGTAAGACCCTGCTGGCCAAAGCCATTGCAGGCGAGGCCAAGGTGCCGTTCTTCACCATTTCAGGTTCGGACTTCGTGGAAATGTTCGTGGGTGTCGGTGCCTCCCGGGTGCGTGACATGTTCGAACAGGCCAAGAAATCCTCCCCCTGCATCATCTTCATTGATGAGATCGATGCGGTCGGTCGCCAGCGTGGCGCCGGTCTGGGTGGTGGTCACGACGAACGTGAGCAGACCCTGAACCAGATGCTGGTTGAAATGGATGGTTTTGAAGGCAATGAGGGCATCATCGTCATCGCCGCCACCAACCGTCCCGACGTACTGGATCCTGCGCTGCTGCGTCCAGGTCGTTTCGACCGCCAGGTCGTGGTCGGCTTGCCGGATGTTCGCGGTCGTGAGCAGATCCTGAAAGTGCACATGCGCAAGGTACCGCTGGCGGATGACGTCAATCCGGCGCTGATTGCCCGTGGTACCCCTGGTTTCTCCGGTGCCGATCTGGCCAACCTGGTGAACGAGGCTGCCCTCTTCTCTGCTCGCGAGAGCCGCCGAGTGGTCTCCATGCTGGAGTTCGAAAAGGCGAAGGACAAGATCATGATGGGGGCGGAACGTCGCTCCATGGTGATGAAAGAGTCCGAGAAGGAGATGACGGCCTATCACGAAGCGGGTCACGCCATCATTGGTCGCGTGGTGCCGGATCATGACCCTGTCTACAAGGTCTCCATCATTCCGCGCGGCCGTGCGCTGGGTGTGACCATGTACTTGCCGGAGCAGGATCGCTGGAGCCACTCCAAGCAGCATCTGGAGTCCATGATCTCCAGCCTGTATGGCGGTCGTCTGGCGGAAGAGTTGATCTACGGTGCCGAGAAGGTATCGACCGGTGCATCCAACGACATCGAACGTGCCACCGACATCGCTCGCAAGATGGTCACCCAGTGGGGCATGTCCGAGCGTCTCGGCCCCATGCTTTACGCAGAAGAGGATGGTGAAGTCTTCCTCGGCCGCAGCATGGCCAAGGCCAAGCACATGTCTGACGATACCGCCCGCATCATCGATGCAGAGGTCAAGCAGGTCATCGATCGCAACTACGATCGTGCCAAGCAGATCCTGCTGGACAACATGGATGTGCTGCACACCATGAAAGATGCATTGATGAAGTACGAGACCATCGATGCCAAGCAGATCGATGATCTGATGGCGCGTCGCGAGGTCCGTGCTCCCAGCAACTGGCATGATGAGCATGGTGACACCCCGCAAGGTGGTGCCAGCGTGAACAACGGGCCGGAGGCCAAGGCGCCGACTGAAGAGGGCAGTGCACCTCTGAGTGACATCGACAAGGCGAACGATGTCCCGGCCAAATAAGTTGTCATGATACAAACCCCGGGCTTGCCCGGGGTTTTTCTTTGCACGAAGAGTTTGCCGCTCTTGTTGGAGGTAGTTGAAGCAATGCAGTTAATCAGCAAGGGACGTCCCCTTTCTCTCGACCGTCCCCATGTCATGGGCATTCTCAATGTGACGCCGGACTCCTTTTCAGATGGTGGCCGCTTCAAGCAGATCGATCTGGCGTTGAGTCATGCCCGCGACATGGTGGCCGATGGGGCCACCCTTATCGATATAGGTGGCGAGTCGACCCGCCCGGGCGCCCCCGACGTGAGCGAGCAGGAGGAGCTGGACAGGGTCATCCCCGTGGTGGAGCGCATGGTCGCCGAGCTGGATGTGATGATCTCCCTCGATACCTCCAAGGCGATTGTCATGCGGGAGGGTTGTGCTGCAGGTGGTCACCTCATCAATGATGTCCGCGCCCTGCAAGAGCCGGGAGCGCTGGGCGCGGCGGCCGAGGCTGGCGTACCGGTATGCCTCATGCACATGCAGGGGCAGCCCCGTACCATGCAGGTGGAGCCGCACTATGACGATTTGCTGGGGGAGGTGAGAGCCTTCTTTGACGAGCGGATTGCCGCTTGTCTGGGGGCCGGTATCCCGCGTGAGCATCTGGTACTGGATCCAGGCTATGGCTTTGGCAAGACGCTGGCGCACAACTATCAGCTGCTGGCACAGCAGGCGTCACTGCTCGATTACCAACTTCCGCTCTTGGTGGGCATGTCACGAAAGTCTATGATAGGCAACCTGCTTGACCGCCCGGTAGCCGAGCGGTTGGCTGGTAGTCTGGCCTGTGCCCTGATCGGGTTGCAACATGGCGCCAGGATCATCCGGGTGCACGACGTGCGGGCCACCATGGATGTCTTGCGTACAGGCTGGATGACCATGACGGGACAAGATTTCATATCCAAATAGAAAAACGAGAAACAGACAATGACCAGAAAGTACTTCGGCACCGACGGCGTGCGCGGCAAGGTGGGTGAATACCCGATCACCCCGGATTTCGTCATGAAACTGGGCTGGGCCGCCGGCAAGGTGCTCTCCAAGAAAGGGACCAAGAAGGTGCTGATCGGCAAGGATACCCGTATCTCCGGTTATATGCTGGAGTCGGCACTGGAGGCGGGGCTCTCCGCCGCCGGTCTCAAAGCCATACTGATGGGACCCATGCCCACCCCGGCGGTTGCCTACCTGACTCGCACCTTCCGTGCCGAAGCCGGCATCGTCATCAGTGCATCCCACAACCCCTATTACGACAACGGCATCAAGTTCTTCTCCGCCGACGGCACCAAGCTGCCCGATGATGTCGAGCTGGCCATCGAAGCCGAGCTCGACAACGAACTCAAGTGCGTGGAGTCCGCGGAGCTTGGCAAGGCGCAGCGCATTGATGATGCGGCTGGTCGCTACATCGAATTCTGCAAGAGCACCTTCCCCTCCAATCTGAGCCTGGAAGGGCTGAAAATGGTGGTGGATTGCGGTCATGGTGCCACCTACCACATCGCCCCTTCCGTCTTCCGCGAGCTGGGTGCCGAAGTCATCGCCATCGGCTGCAGCCCGGATGGGCTCAACATCAATGACGGTGTCGGTTCCACAGCACCGGAGGCGCTGGCCGCCAAGGTCCAGGAATGCAAGGCAGATCTCGGCGTCGCCTTCGACGGTGACGGCGACCGTCTGGTGATGGTGGACAGCACTGGTTACATCATCGACGGGGATGAGATCCTCTACATCATCGCCCGGGATGCCCTGCGCCATGGCCGCCTCAAGGGCGGTGTGGTGGGCACCCTGATGGCCAACATGGGGCTGGAGCTTGCACTTCAGACCCTGGGCATCCCCTTTGCCCGTGCCAAGGTGGGTGACCGCTACGTGCTTGAGATGATGAACGAGAAGGGCTGGCGCATCGGGGGCGAAAACTCCGGTCATATCATCTGCCTGGATCAGACCACCACGGGGGATGGTATCGTCGCCGCCCTGCAGGTGCTGACGGCCATGCGCAGTGCCGAGATGCCGCTGGCCAAATTGCGTTCGGGCATGAGCAAGTTCCCGCAAGTGCTGGTCAATGTGCGCTTCGCCGAAGGCAAGGATCCGCTGACCTCCGGTGCCGTTCAGCAGGAAGTGGCGGCAGTGGAGCAGGAACTGGCCGGCCGTGGCCGGGTGCTGCTGCGCAAATCTGGCACCGAGCCCCTGATCCGGGTCATGGTCGAAGGTGAACACGAACAGCAGGTGCGCGATATGGCAGAGCGCATCGCCAAACAGGTCGAGTCGGCGTTTTAATGAACAACCAAGGCGGCTTTTTAGTCGCCTTGGTTGTATCTTGTTCAAACGATTCGAAAATTTGAAAATAGCACTTGTCAGCTGAGCATCCTCTGGATATTATCAGCCCCGCTTTCGCAAGGGAGTTGCCGATGGGACATCGCAAGCCGTTTGTAGCAGCCAACTGGAAGTTACACGGTAGTAGGTCGCAGTTAGAGCAGTTTACGAGTCAGTGCACAGAGTGCATTGATGAAGACGTAGATGTGGTCTTGTGTCCATCCCATGTGCATCTCGGTTTCACAGCCGAACTGCTCGGTGAGCAGGGAAGAGTGAAGCTGGGGGCTCAGAACGTGAGCCAGCACAGACAGGGCGCTTATACGGGTGAAATCTCGTGTGAGATGCTGGTCGAGGCAGGTTGCCGATATGTACTTGTTGGCCACTCCGAGCGCAGGCGTCTCTTTGGTGAGACCAGTTTCATCGTCGCAGAGAAGTTTGCGGCAGTCAGAGCAGCAGGTCTGATACCCATACTTTGTCTGGGTGAGTCAGGCGCGGCGAGGCAGGCAAGAAGAACCTTTGAGGTGATTGCCGAGGAACTGGACATCGTCATAGAGAAAAATGGCGCGATGGCTTTCGATAATGCTATCATCGCCTACGAGCCAATCTGGGCTGTAGGTACAGGTAAATGCGCCACACCCGAGCAGGCACAAGAGGTTCATTCCTTTATTCGCGGTCGCTTGGCGGAGGATACTCCGGTAATAGGTGAGAAAGTCAGAATCATCTATGGTGGGAGCGTGACACCGGCCAATGCACAAGATTTGTTTTCGCAGCCCGATATTGATGGCGGTCTGATAGGCAGGGCAAGTCTTGATGGCGAGGCGTTTTTAGGAATAGTTGAAGCGGCAAAGGGTGCAAGTTAAATGTACGAGATTCTTTTGGTCGTTTATCTGCTGGTATCGCTGGCTCTGATTGGTCTGGTGATGATTCAGCAAGGTAAAGGGGCTGATATGGGCGCCTCCTTCGGCGCAGGGGCATCGAATACAGTGTTCGGCTCCGGTGGTTCAGGAAGTTTCCTGACCCGCACAACAGCGATTTTGGCTACTCTGTTTTTCTTGATTAGTCTGGTTCTGGGTTCCATGTCCAGCAACAAGGTCAAACAGGGTAGTGAATGGGAAAATCTGCAACAGACTCAACAAGTTGAGCAGAGCAAAGCGCCAGTGAAGAAAGATACTGACGTTCCCGAATAAGAGTTTTGCCGTGGTGGTGGAATTGGTAGACACGCTATCTTGAGGGGGTAGTGCTCTAGGGTGTGCGGGTTCGAGTCCCGCCCACGGCACCAATTAAGCAGTGAACCCGGGTAACCGGGATGTTATAGCCGCTGAGTCTTGTCTCACGAGAGTGAAGTGGCTATAATCTCGCACGATTTCGGACGCGGGGTGGAGCAGCATGGTAGCTCGTCGGGCTCATAACCCGAAGGTCGTCGGTTCAAATCCGGCCCCCGCAACCAAATTTCACGCATTTCCTACGCTCAGGAAGGCGGTCGCTGCGAGGCGACAATCAGGGTAAAGCGCCAAGCCCCGATTTGACATCGGGGCTTTTTGTTATGTGCAATTTACTCTGAATCTATTTCTATCTGGGCTATATGCCCTTTTTTCGTTTTTCGGAGGGTGACTTTGGCTACGTTGGAACAACGTTTGACCGATCTGCTCGAGGCTCCGGTCGTTGCCTTGGGTTTTGAACTGTGGGGTATCGAGTTTATCCGTGCGGGTAAGCACTCGACCTTGCGCGTTTTCATCGACTCGGAGCAAGGCGTGACGGTGGAAGACTGTGCCGAGGTGAGCCGCCAGGTCGGCGCCATCATGGATGTCGAAGATCCCATCACCGAGGAGTACTACCTTGAGGTGTCTTCCCCGGGTCTGGATCGTCCACTGTTCAAGGTCGCCCAGTTCGAAAAATACGTTGGCCAGGAGGCGGCGGTAACGCTTCGGATGGCAACAAACAACCGCCGCAAGTTCAAAGGCGTAATCAAAGCCGTGCAGGGGGACATGATCACTCTGACGGTAGATGGTAAGGACGAGGTGTTGGCTTTCACCAATATCCAAAAAGCGAACATAGTGCCGAACTTTGGTTAACGAGGCTATCGGATATGAATAAAGAGATTTTGCTGGTCGTTGACGCTGTGTCCAACGAGAAGGCTGTCCCCCGCGAGAAGATTTTCCAGGCTCTGGAGACTGCGCTGGCGACTGCGACCAAGAAAAAATACGAAGGCGAGATTGAAGTGCGTGTCGAGATCGATCGCAAGACCGGTGACTACGACACCTATCGCCGTTGGGTCGTGGTGGCCGATCAGGCTTCCATGGAGAACCCGTACGGGGAAATCACTCTCGAAGCCGCTCAGATCGAGCAGCCGGATATCCAGATCGGCGACTATGTTGAAGACCAGATTGACTCTGTGACCTTCGACCGTATCACCACCCAGACCGCCAAGCAGGTCATCGTGCAGAAAGTGCGCGAGGCTGAGCGTTCCCAAGTCGTTGACCAGTTCAAGGACAAGGAAGGCACCATCATCAGCGGCGTGGTCAAGAAGAGCAACCGCGACAACGTGATCCTGGATCTGGGCAGCAATGCCGAAGCCGTGATCTTCCGTGACGACATGCTGCCCCGTGAGACCTTCCGTCCCGGCGACCGTATCCGTGGCCTGCTCTACGCCGTGCGTCCGGAAGCCCGTGGTTCCCAGCTGTTCGTCAGCCGCTCCAGCCCGGACTTCCTGAAAGAGCTGTTCCGCATCGAAGTGCCGGAAATCGGCGAAGAGATGATTGAAATCATGGGCGCTGCCCGTGATCCGGGTTCCCGCGCCAAGATCGCGGTGAAGACCAACGATCGTCGTATCGACCCGATCGGTGCCTGTATCGGCATGCGTGGTGCCCGCGTTCAGGCCGTCTCCGCCGAGCTGAGCGGTGAGCGTGCCGACATCGTGCTGTACGATGACAACCCGGCCCAATACGTGATCAACGCCATGGCGCCAGCCGATGTGGCCTCCATCATCGTCGATGAAGACAACCACACCATGGACATCGCCGTGGAAGCCGCCAACCTGGCCCAGGCCATCGGCCGCAACGGTCAGAACGTGCGTCTGGCCTCCCAGCTGACCGGTTGGGAACTGAACGTGATGACCGTCGAGGACATGCGTGCCAAGCACCAGGCCGAGAACGACCGCATCATGAACCTGTTCACCAGCACCCTCGATATCGACGACGATTTCGCCGGCCTGCTGATGGAAGAGGGCTTCTCCACCCTGGAAGAGATTGCCTTCGTCCCGGTCAACGAGCTGCTGGCCATCGACGGTCTGGATGAAGACATGGTCGAAGAGCTGCGCAAGCGTGCCAAGGATGCCCTGACCACCAAGGCCCTGGCCAAAGAAGAATCCTTTGAAGGCGTCGAGCCTTCCGAAGAACTGCTCAATCTCTCCGGCCTCGGCCGTGAAATGGCCTATGCCCTGGCCGCTCGCGGTGTCGGCACCCTGGAAGATTTGGCAGAGCAAGGTATCGATGACCTTGCCGACATCGAAGAGTTGACCGCCGAGAAGGCAGGTGAGCTCATTATGGCTGCTCGCAATATCTGTTGGTTCGGAGAAGAGCAGTCTGAATAAGGTCAAACGGAGGAAAATGAATGGCAGAAGTATCAGTTAAGCAACTTGCCACTGACATCGACACGCCGGTTGATCGTCTTCTCCAGCAGTTTGTCGATGCCGGCATCGTGAAGAGCAAGGCCGACGACATGGTCAGCGAGTCTGAGAAACAGACTCTGCTGGCACATCTGAAGAAACAGCATGGAGGTGACGAGGTCACCGCACCTGCTCGCATGACCTTGCAGCGCAAGACCAAGAGCACCCTGAGTGTTCAGGGGACTGGTGGCAAGAACAAGGAAGTGCAGGTAGAAGTGCGCAAGTCTCGCACCTATGTAAGACGCTCGGCGCTGGAAGATGAACAGCGCCAGGCGGAAGCCGAGGAAACAGCGCGTTTGGAAGCAGAAGAAAAAGCTCGTCGCGAGGCCGAAGAGAAGGCCCGCCTCGACGCTGAAGAGAAGGCTCGCCGTGAGGCTGAGCAGGCTCGTCGTGAAGCTGAGGAAAAGGCGCGGATCGAGGCACAACAGAAGGCTCGACAGGCTCAACAGCCCGCCAAAGCAGCCGTTAGCACAGCTCAGCAAGAGGCAGAAAAGATGGCCAAGCGCGAAGCAGAAGAACTGAAGCGCCAACAGGAACAGACAGCTTTGCAAAAAGCTGAAGAACTCGCCGCGAAGAAAGCCGAAGAGGCTCGCATCATGGCGGAACAGAATGCGGCCCGCTGGGCTGAAGAAGAAGCGGCTCGCGCCAAAGAGAGCAGCGATTACCATCTGACCACCAACAAGCACGCGCAAGCGGCCGAAGATGAGTTGGATCGTAAGGAAGAGACCAGCCGTCGCACGGCTGCCGCTGCCAAGGCGCCGAAGAAGGTCGGCCGTCGCGAAGACGACCGCAATGACCGCAACTCCCGCGATCCCCGTGCCCGCAAAGGCAAGCGTGGCAAGATGGCCATGCCGAACGCCATGAAACACGGCTTCAACAAGCCGGCTGCCGTGGTCAACCGTGACGTCGTCATCGGCGAGACCATCACAGTGGCGGAGCTCGCCAACAAGATGGCCGTCAAGGGCGTTGAAGTCATCAAGGTGATGATGAAGATGGGTGCCATGGCCACCATCAACCAGGTGATCGACCAGGAGACCGCTCAGCTGGTCGCCGAGGAGATGGGTCACAAGGTAGTGCTGCGCCGTGAGAACGAGCTGGAAGAGGCGGTACTTAGCGATCGTGACGAGACCTCCGAAGCCAAGCCGCGTGCGCCGGTCGTGACCATCATGGGTCACGTCGACCACGGCAAGACCTCGCTGCTGGACTATATCCGTAAAGCCAAGGTCGCCGCAGGCGAAGCCGGTGGCATTACCCAGCACATCGGTGCGTACCACGTACAGACCGACAGCGGCATGATCACCTTCCTGGATACCCCGGGTCACGCGGCGTTTACCTCCATGCGTGCTCGTGGTGCCAAGGCGACCGACATCGTTGTGCTGGTTGTTGCAGCTGACGACGGCGTGATGCCGCAAACCATCGAAGCTATCCAGCACGCCAAGGCGGCCGGTGTGCCGCTGGTTGTTGCGGTGAACAAGATCGACAAGCCTGAAGCGGATCCGGATCGCGTCAAGACCGAGCTGGCCCGTTACAACGTCATGTCCGAAGAGTGGGGTGGCGATTGCCAGTTCGTGCACGTCTCCGCCAAGTCTGGCGAAGGCATCGACGACCTGCTGGAAGCCATCCTGATCCAGGCCGAAGTCCTGGAGCTGAAAGCGGTGGTTGACGGCATGGCCAACGGCGTCGTGATCGAATCCTTCCTGGATAAAGGTCGTGGTCCGGTTGCCACCGTGCTGGTACAGGAAGGCACTCTGCGTCAGGGCGACATTGTGCTGTGTGGTCTTGAGTACGGCCGGGTTCGCGCCATGCGTGACGAACTGGGTCGCGAGATCAAGGAAGCAGGTCCCTCTCTGCCAGTGGAAATTCTGGGTCTGTCCGGCGTTCCCTCTGCCGGTGACGAAGCCACGGTCGTGCGTGACGAGAAGAAAGCCCGTGAAGTGGCGCTCTACCGTCAGGGCAAGTTCCGCGAAGTCAAGCTGGCTCGCCAGCAGAAGGCCAAGCTGGAAAACATGTTTGCCAACATGACTGAGGGCGAAGTGTCCGAAGTGAACGTGGTGATCAAGGCCGATGTACAAGGCTCTGTGGAAGCGATCTGCGATGCGCTGGTCAAACTCTCCACCGACGAAGTGAAGGTGAAGATCGTGGGTTCCGGCGTAGGTGGCATCACCGAAACCGACGCGACCCTGGCCGCGGCTTCCAGCGCCATCCTGGTGGGCTTCAACGTCCGTGCCGACGCTTCTGCGCGCAAGGTCATCGAATCCGAGAGCCTGGATCTGCGTTACTACTCCGTCATCTATGACCTGATCGACGAAGTGAAGCAGGCCATGAGCGGCAAGCTGGCTCCTGAGTATCGTCAGGAGATCATCGGTCTGGCTGAAGTGCGTAGCGTCTTCAAGTCGCCGAAGTTCGGCGCCGTTGCCGGCTGTATGGTTACCGAAGGTGTGGTCAAGCGTTCCAACCGCATTCGCGTTCTGCGTGACAACGTGGTTATCTATGAAGGCGAGCTGGAATCCCTGCGCCGCTTCAAGGATGACGTCAACGAAGTTCGCAACGGCTACGAGTGTGGTATCGCGGTCAAGAACTACAACGACGTGCGTGAAGGCGACCAGATCGAGGTGTACGAGACCGTTGAAATCCAGCGGACTCTGTAAGCCGAGCGTTAGACAAAATAGGGGGCCGCGGCCCCCTTTTATCGCAGGATAGAATATGGCCAGAGAATTCAGCCGGACCCGTCGGGTCGGGCAGCAGATCCAGCGTGAAATCGCGCTGATCCTGCAGCGCGAGGTGAAAGACCCGCGCATCGGCATGGTGACCGTCTCCGACGTGGAGGTCTCCAAGGACCTCAACTATGCCAAGGTTTATGTCACCTTCTTGCAACTGGAGAATGACGCCGAGCGCATCAAGGAAGGGCTCAAGGGCCTGACCGAGGCTGCCGGTTACATCCGCAGCCTGCTGGGCAGCGCCATGCGTCTGCGGGTGGTGCCCGAGCTGCGTTTCTACTACGACCAGACCCTGGTCGAGGGGATGCGCCTCTCCAACCTGGTGACCAACACTGTGCGTGAAGACAAGCGTCGCATGACTGAAGCCGGTCGTGACGAAGAGCAATCCGCACCGGATGACACGACTGAGGATAACGCCTGAGATGTCTCGTAGACGTCGTTTCAAAGGCCGTGACGTACACGGCATCCTGCTGCTGGACAAACCGACCGGCCTGACTTCCAACGATGTGTTGCAGAAGGTCAAGCGGATCTACAACGCCGCCAAGGCTGGCCATACCGGCGCCCTGGACCCCCTGGCCACCGGCATGTTGCCGATCTGCCTCGGGGAGGCCACCAAGTTCTCCCAGTATCTGCTGGAAGCGGACAAGCGCTATGAGGTGACCGCCAAGCTGGGCGAGCGCACCAATACCAGTGACTCCGACGGCGAGGTGGTTTCCACCCGCCCGGTGAACGTGGCGGTGGGCACCCTGATCGAGGCGCTGGACCAGTTCCGCGGCCCCATCATGCAGGTGCCGTCCATGTACTCCGCCCTCAAGCACAACGGCCGCCCGCTCTACGAATATGCCCGTGAAGGGATCGAGATCGAGCGGGAAGCCCGTCCCATCACCATCTTCGAACTCAAGCTGCTCGGCTTCGAGGGGGACGAGGTGAAGCTGGAAGTGCATTGCAGCAAGGGTACCTATATCCGCTCCCTGGTAGACGATCTGGGGGAAGTGCTGGGCTGTGGCGCTCACGTCACCCAGCTGCGTCGCACCCAGGTGGCGAGCTACCCCTACGAGCGGATGCTGACCCTGGAGCAGCTCGAGTGTATCTTCGAGCAGGCCAAGGCCGAAAGCATTCCGCCACGGGAGCAGCTGGATCCCCTGTTGCTGCCGATGGACACCGCTGTGGCCTCTCTGCCCGAGGTGAACATGCTGGTCGCCGTGGCCGCCTATGTGAACCAGGGTCAGGCCGTGCAGGTGGCAGGTAGCCCCCAAAGTGGCCAGGTCCGCATGACGGTTGGCCCGGAGCGCGAATTCATCGGGGTTGGCGAGATCGATGACGAGGGGCGCGTGGCGCCCAAGCGTCTGGTTCGCTACCATGACGAGGAGTGATCCTCAGGTGGTATCGGTCTGTCACGCGTCTTTCCCGTTGCGAAAAGGGGCCGGGACGATTATGATACCGCCCTCATTTCACGGCTGAATTAGAGATTGGCTGTGAACCTTTAAACACTCTACTGGAGTAATACCATGTCTCTAAATGCTGAGATCAAAGCTCAAATCGTTGCCGACAACGCTCGTGGCGCCAACGACACCGGTTCCCCCGAAGTGCAAGTTGCCCTGCTGACTGCCCAGATCAACCATCTGCAAGGTCACTTCAAGGAGCACGCCAAGGATCACCACGGTCGTCGCGGTCTGCTGCGCATGGTTTCCCAGCGTCGTAAGCTGCTGGACTACCTGAAGCGTAAAGACGTTCAGCGCTACGCTGCTCTGATCGCCAAGCTGGGTCTGCGTCGTTAATCGACCATCAGATTTCGCAAAAAAGGGGAACCGCGAGGTTCCCCTTTTTTATTGCCCGTTTCAAACAGGATGCAGGCCGTTGCCTGCCTCACAGAATTGACGTCCGCGCTTACCTTTTGATGCGAATCAAGTATACTTGCACGCGAATTTAAAGCGCCAAATTGTTAAAAGGAAATTCACGTGAATCCTATTGTAAAGTCATTCCAGTACGGTCAACACACCGTCACACTGGAAACCGGTGTGATGGCCCGTCAAGCCACTGCGGCCGTCATGGTCAGCATGGACGATACCTGTGTCTTCGTGACTGTCGTTGGCAAGAAAGAGGCCGATCACGGCCGTGATTTCTTCCCGCTGACCGTCAACTATCAGGAGCGTACCTATGCTGCTGGTCGTATCCCGGGTGGTTTCTTCCGTCGTGAAGGCCGTCCGAGCGAGGGTGAGACCCTCATCTCCCGTCTGATCGACCGTCCCATCCGTCCGCTGTTCCCGGAAGGCTTCCTCAATGAGGTTCAGGTGGTTGCCACCGTCATGTCCGTGAACCCGGCCGTTTCTCCCGACATCGTTGCCATGATCGGTGCCTCCGCGGCCCTGGCCATCTCCGGCATCCCGTTCGGCGGCCCGATCGGTGCAGCCCGCGTGGGTTACATGAACGGCCAGTACGTGCTGAACCCGACCACCACCGAACTGCCCCAGAGCGATCTGGATCTGGTGGTTGCCGGTACTGCCAATGCGGTGCTGATGGTGGAATCCGAAGCGGCCATCCTCTCCGAGGAGGTGATGCTGGGCGCCGTGGTCTACGGTCACGAGCAGATGCAGACCGTGATCAACGCCATCAACGAATTCGCTGCCGACGTCGGTACCAAGCCCTGGGACTGGACCCCGCCTGCCGTCAACGAAGCGCTGAAAGCCAAAGTTGCCGAACTGGCCACCGCTGAACTGGGTGAAGCCTACCGTATCACCGAGAAGGCTGTTCGTTACGAAACCATCGCTGCCATCAAGGGCCGCGTGGTCGAGCAAGTCATCGCATCCGGCGTGGAAGAAGATGCCAAGAAGATCGGCGAAGAGTTCCACAGCCTGGAGAGCCGCATCGTCCGTGGTCGCGTCGTACGTGGTGAGCCGCGTATCGACGGTCGCGATCCGGAAATGATCCGCGCCCTCTCCGTCGGTACCGGCATTCTGCCCCGTGCCCACGGTTCTGCCCTGTTCACCCGTGGTGAAACCCAGGCCATCGTGGTCGCCACTCTGGGTACCGAGCGTGACGCCCAGAACATCGACGAGCTGACCGGCAACCGCGCCGATCGCTTCATGCTGCACTACAACTTCCCGCCCTACTGCGTCGGCGAGACCGGCATGATGGGCAGCCCGAAGCGTCGTGAGATCGGTCACGGCCGTCTGGCCAAGCGCGGCGTTGCTGCCGTGATGCCGAGCGCCGCCGAGTTCCCGTACGTGGTGCGCGTGGTCTCTGAAATCACCGAATCCAACGGTTCCTCCTCCATGGCGTCTGTCTGTGGTTCCTCCCTGGCGCTGATGGATGCCGGTGTGCCGATCAAGGCCTCCGTTGCCGGTATCGCCATGGGTCTGGTGAAGGAAGAAGAAGGTTTCGTCGTGCTGTCCGACATCCTGGGTGACGAAGATCACCTGGGCGACATGGACTTCAAGGTAGCCGGTACCAGCGAAGGTGTGACCGCGCTGCAGATGGACATCAAGATCGAAGGCATCACCAAAGAGATCATGGAGATTGCGCTGAAGCAAGCTCGTGGCGCTCGTCTGCACATCCTGAAAGTGATGGACGAAGCTATCCAGGCTCCCCGTGCTCAGATCTCCGATTTCGCACCGCGCATCCATACTATCAAGATCAATCCTGAAAAGATCAAGGACGTGATCGGCAAGGGTGGTTCCGTGATCCGCGCCCTGACCGAAGAGACCGGCACCAACATCGAGCTGGATGATGACGGTACCGTTCGCATCTCCGCCGTGGCCAACGAAGCCGCCATGGAAGCGATCCGTCGCATCGAGGCCATCACCGCCGAGATCGAAGTGAACCGCATCTACGAAGGCAAGGTCGTGCGCCTGGCTGACTTCGGCGCCTTCGTCAACATCCTGCCGGGTAAAGACGGTCTGGTGCATATCTCCCAGATCACCGATGCCCGCGTGCAGAACGTGGCCGACTTCCTGAAAATCGGCGACGTGGTGAAGGTGAAGGTACTGGAAGTGGACCGTCAGGGCCGTGTGCGTCTCTCCATCAAGGAAGCGAACGCACCGACCGAAGCGGCTGCTGCTCCTGCTGCCGTTGCCGTCGAAGAGCCGGCTGCCGAATAAGGCTGCCGTATGTGAAAGAGCCGACCCTTGGGTCCAATGCTGTTCACTTAAGAGAATTTGAGTTCCAGTCCACGTAGTATCAGGACAAAAAATCGAGGGAGGCATGATGCCTCCCTCTTTCTATTGCAAGCCCCGCTGGATAAAGGCTGGAGGAAGATCGACTGGACACAGCCTTGCCCCCTCAACTCAAATCCAATTTATGAATAATCAGTCAAAAAAGTGCTTATCTGAACAGCATTGCGACCCTTGGGTCGGCTTTTTTGTGCCTGTCGCCCGGCATGGCGCAGATTGTCTCCTTGTTCCTTTTGGCGCCCCTTGATATAAGGGACGATCCCGCTTCGTTGGCAAAAGGAATTGCAGCATGTCATGGGCCTACCTCAGGCAGTTTCCTTCCCTGGTCTGGAGCGTCATCCTGGGCACTTTCATGGTGCGTACCACCTTCTTCATGGTCTGGCCCTTTCTCTCCATCCTGCTCTACCGTGACTACGGACTTTCGGCGACCCTGATAGGCGCCATCCTGGGGGCCACGGCGGCGCTTTCCACTCTCGTCAGCTTCTATGGCGGCTGGCTCTCGGACAAATGGGGGCGGCGCAACATCCTGTTGTTCGGCTGCCTGGTGTCCGCCCTGAGCGTCGCCCTGCTCGGCCTCTCCCACCAGGTGGGCTGGCTGGCACTCGGGGTGATCGGCAGCGGACTCTCCTACGGACTCATCGACTCACCGGGCAAGGCACTGATGGCTGACAATCTGGCCGAGCCCAAAGCCCGTGAGCTGGCGCTGCACCTGCGTTATTTCCTGCTCAACCTGGGGGCGGCCATCGGTCCTCTGCTCGGCGTCACCTATGGCCTGAGCGCGCGTCAGGAGACCTTCCTGTTGCTCAGTGCCAGCTATCTGCTGCTTGGCATCGTCTTTGTCATCGGGTTCAGGCTGGCGGGTTGCCACACCAGCCAGGCGGCCGGGCCCGGCATGCGTGCCGTGCTGCGGGTGCTCTGGCAGGACAGGGGGTTTCTGCTGCTGATCATGGCCAATCTGCTGCTGATGCTGGTCTATGCACAGTTCGAGTCGCCCCTCATCCAGTATCTGACCCGCGCGGGGACGCCGGAGGTGGAGCGGCTCATCGGCTGGCTGGTGACGACCAACGCGCTGACCATAGTGATGCTGCAGTTCCCCCTGCTGCACCTGACTGCCCGCTGGTCCACGCGGCGCAAGCTGCAACTCGGGGTGGCGCTCTTTCTCGGCGCCCAGTTGCAGTTTGCGCTGGGGGATACCGCCATCTGGTGGCACTGGATAGTGGCGGTGATCCTCCTGAGCGTCGGGGAGTGCATCCTCTTCCCCTTGCTCAATGTGCTGATCGATCAGATGGCGCCTGGTCATTTGAAGGGGAGCTATTTCGGGGCGGCCTCCATCTCCGGACTCGGGGTGGCCATGGGGGCCTTGCTGGGAGGCTGGGTGCTGGCCCACTGGGGCGGGAGCTGGCTTTACGCCCTGATGGCGCTGCTCTGCCTGGTGATCCTGATGCTCTATGGTCTGAGTACCCGGACCTCGCGCCCTGCGCTGGCCCGGGTCGGGCCCTGACGGCTAGAAGGTCAGCACCTTGTCGGCGGCCAGAGTCCATTGGGCCAGCAAGGGGAGGGTGCCTATCTCTATGCCCTCGACAAGGGGTAGCGGGGTGATGCCGCGCGCATCGGTGCAGCTCTTGCAAAGCCGGATCCGGGTGCCCTGAGCCAGCAGTATCTCCAGCATCTGGCGCAGGTTGTAGCCCTCGGCCGGAGCCTGCCCGGCCAGAGCAGCAGTGACGGCATCCGACATCAGGAAGAGGTTGAGGTCTACCTTTCCCTCCTCTTTGAGGGCGATGCCGAGGCGCAGGGCATTGAACAGGGACTCGCTGCCATAGGGGGCGCCGTTGGCAATGATGAGAATGTGTTGGGTCATGTGGCTCTCCTGATTGAAAGGGCCATTGTAGCTTTGGCGAAAGCGGCCCGGCATGATGCAGAGCACACTCTGTCGTAGCCCGGCCCCGTGTGTCTTGACCTCACACAGGGAGTCAGGTCTCATGGACGGCCATCCAGTATGACAGAACAAAGAGGTTGTTATGTGGAAGATCGCCGGAATAGGCTTATTGTTGTTGGCCGGACAAGCCTATGGTAGTGAAAACATCGGCTGCAAGGCCAGACAGCAGGCCGTGACGGATCAGCTTGCGTTCGCCAGGGCGCACAACAACCAGGAGCAGGTAGCCGGCCTTGAGCGGGCACTGCGCAACCTGGAGGCCCATTGTACCGATGCCGGGCTCCTTGAGGAGCAGCAACGCAAGGTGGTCAAGCAGAGGGAAGAAGTGGAAGAGCGGCTGGCCGAGTTGCAGAGCGCACGGGTATCGGGCAAGCCGGACAAGATTGCCAAGAAGCAGTCCAAGCTGGAGGAGTCCCAGGCCGAGTTGCTGGAAGCCCAGCGCGAACTCGAGGCGCTGCAAAAACTGGTCAAACCCTGAGGGAAGGGCAGCGCAATAGAAAAAGCCGGGCATGCCCGGCTTTTTCTATTTTTGGATAATGCACTCCGCGCGTGTCAGACGCGGACTGCCTGTGCATCCGCACGAATTTCTCCATCAACTGATCTTCGGTTTCCACCCTATGGACGGGATCCCGGAGGATGCCGTCCATGGGGCGCAGACGCTGATACAGGCTTACTGCCTGTACATCCGCACGAACTTCTCTATCAACTGATCTTCGGTTTCCACCCTATGGACGGGATCCCGGAGGATGCCGTCCATGGGGCGCAGACGCTGATGCAGGTGCTACAGCTACTGCCTGTGCATCCGCACGAATTTCTCCATCAGCTGATCTTCGGTTTCCAACCTATGGACGGGATCCCGGAGGAGGCAGTCCCTGTAGAGCAGACGCTGATGCAGGTGTTACTGCTACTGCTACTGCTACTGCCTGTGCATCCGCACAAACTTTTCCATCAGCTGATCTTCGGTTTCCACGTGGGCGGGATCCCAGATGATGCAGTCGATGGGGCAGACGCTGATGCAGGTCGGCTTCTCATAGTGGCCGACGCATTCGGTGCAGCGATCCGGGTCTATCTCGTAGATCTTGCTCCCCAGGGCGATGGCCTGGTTCGGACACTCCGGATCGCACATGTCACAGTTGATGCACTTGTCGGTGATGAGCAGTGCCATCTCAGGCCGCCGAGTGAGGTTGACGGGTATCCTCGCGCTCGCCGAGGTTGCGCAGCAGGATGCCGTAATTCACGTCGATCTCCTTGGGAACCGGCACGTAGACCACGTGGCCGTTGCCCGGTGCGGTGTCGATGAGCTCGCCCTTGCGGTTCTGCATCTGCTCCAGGTTGAAGCTGAGGTTGCCCTGGGGGGTCATCAGCTCCAGGCTGTTGCCCAGCAGGAACTTGTTCTTCACCTCGACCTCGACCATGTCACCGTTGCGACCGGTGATCTCGCCGACGAACTGCTGGGTGTCGGAGACGGAGTAACCGTAGTCGTAGTTCTGGTATTCGCTGTGGTTGTGACGGCGCAGGAAGCCCTCGGTGTAGCCGCGGTGGGCCAGGTTCTCGAGGGTGCCCATCAGGGTCGGATCGAATGGACGGCCAGCCACCGCATCGTCGATGGCCTTGCGATAGACCTGGGCGGTACGGGCGCAGTAGTAGAAGGACTTGGTACGGCCTTCGATTTTCAGCGAATGAACGCCCATTTTGGTCAGGCGCTCGACGTGCTCGACGGCGCGCAGATCCTTGGAGTTCATGATGTAGGTGCCGTGCTCGTCTTCAAACGCGGTCATGAACTCGCCCGGGCGGTTGGACTCCTCCAGCAGCACCAGGGCATCGGTCGGCTTGCCTGCGCCCAGGGTCGGATCCACCTTTTGCACGGCGATGGGCTCCTGGCGGTGGACGATCTGGCCCACGTCATCTTCCTTGCCCTCGTGCACCTTGTACTCCCAGCGGCAGGAGTTGGTGCAGGTGCCCTGATTGGGGTCACGCTTGTTGATGTAGCCGGAGAGCAGGCAGCGGCCGGAGTAGGCCATGCACAGCGCCCCGTGGACGAAGACTTCCAGTTCCATCTCCGGCACCTGCATGCGGATCTCCTCGATCTCGTCGAGAGACAGCTCGCGGGAGAGGATGGCACGGGTCAGGCCCATCTGATGCCAGAACTTCACCGTGGCCCAGTTGACCGCGTTGGCCTGCACCGAGAGGTGGATAGGCATGTCGGGGAAGGCTTCGCGCATCATCATGATGAGGCCGGGGTCGGACATGATGAGTGCATCCGGCTTCATATCCACCACGGGGCGCATGTCGCGGATGAAGGTCTTGAGCTTGGAGTTGTGGGGCTGGATGTTGGCCACCACATAGAACTGCTTGCCGAGGGCATGGGCCTCGTTGATGCCGAGCTGCAGATTCTCGTGATCGAATTCGTTGTTGCGCACCCGCAGGCTGTAGCGCGGCTGGCCCGCATAGACGGCGTCTGCGCCATAGGCATAGGCGTAGCGCATGTTCTTGAGGGTCCCGGCAGGGGAGAGCAATTCTGGTCTGAACATGTTGGACTCTTTTATCTGATTGCAAATCAGGACGGCGCCACCTGATGGCGTCGTGTGGGTTCATCGGTGGCGCGACCGTCTTCGACGCACGCCCATCCGATGGGGGTACATCGGAGCAGGAGGTGACTCGATACTCCGGATATACGGGGTGCGAGATTGTACTCGTGACCGCCTCGTCATGCAATTTGGGACGGTCTTGGCATGCCTGCGCCATGTTCATTTTACGCTCAGACTGGGGTTGCTAGAGTGCAAGGGGTGAAAGATGCCCCTGAGTTGGCTGTGAAATGGATCTTTTCGGCGAAAAAGACCATCTCCAAGTTGAAATTTTGCCCTGCTCGGGAAAGAATGCGCGCTCGGTTGTTGGTCCCCGGTGACGGGCCCACAAGAGACCGATGATGAGCAGGGCAAAGGCCCACAGGAACAGGAAACCATACAGGAATTTTATGAATCCCCTTCGCATTGCCGCTTCGGCTCTTTTATGTACGCTGGCGCTGGTCAGCCAGCAGGCCGCCGCCGTTGAATACCAGCTGCCTGCAGCCAACAGCCGCCTGATCGGTGAGAACCAGGAATACGTGGTGCCCGCAGACAATCGTCCGCTGGAGCAGATCGCCTCCGACTTCCAGCTGGGTCTGACCAACATCATGGAAGCCAACCCGGGCGTCGACCCCTACCTGCCCAAGGCGGGCAGCACGCTGATCATTCCCCATCAGCTGATCCTGCCCAACGCTCCCCGCGAAGGGATCGTCATCAACGTGGCGGAGATGCGTCTCTACTACTACCCGAAGGGCAAGAACGTGGTGCATGTGCTGCCCATCGGCATCGGCCAGCTCGGGGTCAACACCCCGGAGAACTGGATCACCAAGGTTGAGCGCAAGCGTGCCAACCCGACCTGGACCCCGACCGAGAATATCCGTCGCCGCTACGCCGCCCAGGGCAAGACCCTGCCCGCGGTCTGGCCGGCCGGCCCGGACAACCCCATGGGCCTGCACGCGCTCTACATCGGCAACCTGTACGCCATCCACGGCACCAACGCCACCTTCGGCATCGGTCTGCGGGTGAGCAGCGGCTGCGTGCGCCTGCGCGCCGACGACATCAAGTACCTGTTCGATCACGTGCCGGTCGGCACCCGCGTCCAGTTCGTCAACCAGCCGGTCAAGACCACGGTCGAGCCGGATGGCGGCCGCTACATGGAAGTGCACGAGCCGCTGTCGCGCACCGAGGAAGAGTTCAACTCCACCGCCTCCGTGCCGCTGCCCATGACCCCGGCTACCACCCGCTTCATCGCCCACTCTGACAGCGATTCCAACGTGGTCAAGCAGGTGCTGGAACAGCGTACCGGCATCCCGACCCGCCTCAATCCAGAGGCGTAATGGCCGGCAAGTGCAGTTAAACAACAACGGCGACCATCAGGTCGCCGTTGTTGTTTCTGCGTATCCGGACGTCAGCTGGCTGGTGGGGCATAGAGGGCCAGCCAGTTGCCTTCGGTATCCTCGATGATGACCCGGGAGCCATGACCACTGCCGATGCTGTGCAGAGGCTCCAGCACCCGCCCGCCGAGCCGGGGGACCAGCAGTTCCGCTTCCTGCAGCCTGTCACCGAGGGAGAGATAGATGAGGGGACCGGCACCGCCGGGCTGGTGATATTTGTCCATGGGGCCGAGACAGGCCGCCGCGTTGCTGCCGTCGTGGCGCAGCATGGCAAAGCGCATGGTCTCTTCCTGGATGGGGGTGACCTGCACATCGAGCAGGGCCGAGTAGAAGTCCATGGCGCGATCCAGATCCCGTGTCGGAATGTCGGCCCAGACCAGGGTGTTGTCCATCGTCGTATTCTCCAGAGTTCCCGGCCAACGCGGTCGGTGGCTCTTTGAGGTTAGAAGTGGCTGTCGGGGGGTGCCATGGATAAAAAAAGCGGCGCCTGATGGCGCCGCTTGAAGGGGGAAGAGCCGAGTAAGGCTCCCCCTCTTATTTGCCGGCAATGCTGAGCCCGCCAAAGCGGATCAGCGGGGCATAGAAGTCCTTGCCATCGTCGTGGTGCAGCTGGTTGCCGACCGCTTCCAGCTCCCCGAGCAGACGATAGAAGTTGCCCGCCACCGTGATGCCGCGTACCGGTGCCACGCGCTCGCCATTTCGGCAGAGGAAGCCGGAGGCACCGAACGAGAAGTCGCCGCTCACCGCATCGGCCCCGGAGTGCAGGCCGTCCAGCTTGACCAGCTCCAGGTACTCACCGCTTTGTACCTCGGCCTCGCCGTGGGGGCCGAGCCCGAACACCAGGTGACGAGGGGCTACGTCCAGGGCACTGCGGGCACTGCGGGCGGCTGCACCGTTGCTCGTCACGCCGAAGTGGCGGGCGGTGGCGCTGTTGTGCAGCAGGGTCTTGAGCTCCCCCTCGCCGATGAGCAGGAGATCCGAAGTGGCGGCCCCTTCGCCGTCAAACGCCTTGATCTTCATGCCCCCCGGCATATAGGCACGACTCTCCAGGGTAAGCCAGCGAGAAGCCACGCTTTGGCCCAGCTTGTCGCGCCAGGGGTTGATCCCCTGCTGGGCCCACTTGCCAGACAGGGCGGCCTGGAAGCAGCCGAACAGGCTGGCCAGGGCATTGGTGTCGAAGATGGCGCTGTAGTGGCCGCTCGGCACCGCTTCTCCCGCCAGCAGGCCATCGGCCACGGCGTGGATCTGGCGGATCAGGGTCTGGCTGTCCAGTGCATCGAAGCGGCGCTCATACTGCCCCTGGGAGAACATGGACTGACGGCCGTCGCGCTCGATTAGGGCGGAGCTGTAGCAGCCGACGCTGAACGCCTGATGCTGGCAGAGGCTGCCCTGGCTGTTGGCGAGCCACAGCCGCCCCTCTCCCTCGAAGAAGCTGTTGTAGGGGGCGCCGGTCACGTCCGGCAGCGCCAGCATGTCCGACTCGAGGCGCAGGGCCAGGGCAATCTTCTCCTCCACTGGGGTGGTGTCGGGCTGATTGATCTCGGCGCAGTCGGTGGTGAGCCGGCTCTGCTGCACGGTGATGGTCTGATCCGGGTCCACCTTGGCGAAGCGGCTGGCATCCAGCGCATCCTGCAGCATGGCGGCCTGCGCCGACTGGTCGAGGGATTCCGAATAGGCGATGCCGACCCGGCCCTCTTTTATCAGCCGAATGCCGATCTGCTGGCTGCTGGTGACCTTGTATTCGCTGAGCTCGCCCTTGTCGGCCTTGAGGGAGAAGGCTTTGTCCTGGTTGGCGATGATGTCCGCCTCGGCACCGAGATCGGCGACCTGGTCCAGCAGGCGGGCAAGCAGTTGGTTCATGTCGAGTTGGCTCATCAGGCATTTCCCCCCACCAGAATATTGTCAACCTTGAGTGGCGGCTGGCCGACGGAGGCTGGAATGGAGCCTGAGACCGAGCCGCACATGCCGGCGGAGAGGGCAAGATCGCGCCCCACCATGGAGATCTCCTTCAATACCTGCGGGCCGGTGCCGATCAGGGTGGCCGACTTGAGCGGTCGGGTGATCTTGCCCCCCTCGATGAGGTAGGCCTCCTGCACGTTGAAGTTGAACTCGCCGGTGCCGGGCTGCACCGAGCCACCGCCCATCCGCTTGGCATAGATGCCATGCTCCACGGTCGCCAGCATCTCGTCCAGGCTGTGATGGCCCGGCTCTATGTAGGTGTTGCGCATGCGCGAGGCCGGCGCGAACTTGTAGGATTCGCGGCGCCCGGAACCGGTACGGGCGTAGCCGGTGCGCAGGGCCCCCATCCGGTCCACCAGGAAGCCGGTCAGCACGCCATCCTTGATGAGCTGGGTGTGCTGGGTCGCCATCCCCTCGTCATCGACGTTGATGGAACCCCAGGCGTTGCCCTGCAGCCCCTCGTCCACCGCGCTGACCGCCGGATTGGCGATGAGCTGGCCCATCTTGTCGTGGAACACCGAGGCCTTCTTGGCCACCGAGGTGGTCTCCAGCAGGTGGCCGCACGCCTCGTGGAAGATGACGCCGCCAAAGCCGCTCTCCATGATGACCGGCAGCTTGCCGCTCGGGCAGGGGGCGGCGCCCAGTTTCACCAGTGCCTGGCGGGTGGCGGTGAGGGCCAGCTCGCGGGGATCCACGCCGGCGGCGTGTTCCCAGCCCATCATGGAGCCGGGGGCTTCATAGCCCACGCTCTGTTCGCTGCCAAGGGCGGCGATGGTCTGGGCCATGATGCGGTTGTAGTGGCGGCGATCGCTCACCTGCACCCCTTCGCTGTTGAAGATCTCCACCTCCTGCTCCCAGCCCAGCACGTTGCCGGCAAACTGGCTCACTTTGGTGCTCTCGGCGCGGGCCGCGGCATCCATGGCGTGCAGGTAGGCGATCTTCTGTTCCAGCAGCTTGTCGGCCGACAGCGGCAAGGCCACCGGGTTGCGATCGCTCAGGCGACTGAAGTCGAAGGCGGTGGCGGTCACCACGGGGTCACGCCGGTCTTTGGCCGCCAGCAGGCTGACGATGCGCAACAGCTCATCGCGGCTGGCCAGGTTGGTGTAGCCGTAGAGCACCTTGTGGCCATAGCACAGGCGCACGCCGATGCCGAAATCGAGGCCGCCGCTGATGTTTTCTATCTGGCTGGAGAGCAGGCTGAGCTGGCTGCGGCGCTTGCGCTCC
Source organism: Aeromonas sp. QDB30 (assembly GCF_027707645.1). Classification (NCBI taxonomy): domain Bacteria; kingdom Pseudomonadati; phylum Pseudomonadota; class Gammaproteobacteria; order Aeromonadales; family Aeromonadaceae; genus Aeromonas; species Aeromonas sp. QDB30. Next base: position 62,149 of record NZ_JAPCIY010000004.1, read on the forward strand.
ACAAACAGCTCGGCGAAGTCGGCACCCAGCGCCAGCGCGTGATCGAGCACGTCGCGGGCGATGGCGGGGGCCAACAGGGAGAATGGGGTCATAGAATTTCCTTATTCTGGTCTGTCCGTTTGCTTCCGATACCCGGCGTTGTGTTGTTATGGGGTGTCGACCTCATTGTTGCAGACCAGAAGCAAAAAGTCGCTATAGCGTCAGCCGATGATACCGAACGAGAAAATCGGTGCGATTTATGCGCCCGGCAGCCCGAGCGCAGGCTACCGACAGGGGAGGTTGGCGCCGCTCATGGCGCTCGCTTGATATCTGGTCGACCCACTGCTCGATGCGGGGTCGATCTGGTCGTCCATTGGCTGGCGTCGTTGAACATCCAGGCGATCAGGATCAGAGCAGTTCGTGGATCTCGTTCAGGATCTGGTCGACCCACTGCTCGATACGGGACTCGGTCTGGTCGTACTGGTTGGCGTCATCAAGGGCCAGCCCGACGAAGTGACGGCCATCGTCGATGAGCGCCTTGGAGGCGTCAAACTCGTACCCCTCGTTGGGCCAGTAGCCCACCAGCTTGACCCCCTTGGGGACCAGCTGATTGTGCAGCAGGCCGAGGGCATCCTGATACCACTCCCCATAGCCCAGCTGATCGCCCATGCCAAACAGGGCGATGATGCGTCCCTCCAGATGCAGGTCGGCGATGTCTTCCCAGCGAGATTCCCAGTCCTCCTGCAGCTCGCCGAAGTCCCAGGTGGAGATGCCCAGGATCAGGATGTCGTACTCCTGCATGCGGGCGAGGGGCACATCCTTGATGTTGTGGAGATCGACCAGCTCGGGGCCAATGAGGGCGCGGATCTTCTCGGCGGCCATCTCGGTGTAGCAGGTGGTGGAGCCGTAAAACAAACCTATCTTCATCGCTCTTCTCTTGATCGCAGTAGGCAAGGGGCGTGACCGGCACAGCGGCGCCCGGGGGGGAGGGCGCCAGTCTAGCAGATTGCGCCGGGCTCTTCACCGCCTGAGGGGATGTGCAGCCTTGCCTTGCGGCCCGGGTGGGTCGGCACGTTACAATGGCGACCTGTTTCCCTGAGCGCGGCGCACCATGAGCAAAGCAGAATCCCATCCCCTGATCGAGCCGTTTCTCGACGCCCTCTGGCTGGAGCGTGGGCTTTCCGACAACACGGTCAGCTCCTATCGCACCGACCTGGAAAAATTTGCCCTCTGGCTCGATGAGCAAGGCGGTTCCCTGCTGCTGGCGGGGCTGGACGACATCCAGCACTACCTCGCCTGGCGGGTCGACCACCAGTTCGCGGCCAGCAGTACGGCCCGTTTCCTCTCGGCCCTGCGCCGCTTCTACCAGTATCTCAATCGCGAGAAGCTGCGCAGCGACGATCCCACCGTGCTGCTGGAGGGGCCAAAGCTCCCCAAAAAGCTGCCATCGGATCTGAGCGAAGCCGAGGTGGAGGCGCTGCTGCAAGCGCCCCTGGTGGACGACCCGCTGGAGCTGCGGGACAAGGCAATGCTCGAGCTGCTCTACGCCACCGGGCTGCGGGTGTCCGAGCTGGTGGGGCTGACCGCCGAGCATGTCAGCCTGCGCCAGGGGCTGGTGCGAGTAGTGGGCAAGGGCAACAAGGAGCGGCTGGTCCCCATGGGGGAGGAGGCGGTGCACTGGCTGGAGCGCTACTACCGGGAGGGGCGCACCCTGCTGCTGGGTGGCACCAGCTCGGACGTGGTGTTCCCCTCCAAGCGGGCCCGGATGATGACCCGCCAGACCTTCTGGCACCGCATCAAGCTCTATGCCCTGAGAGCCGGCATCAGGGGAGAACTCTCCCCCCACACCCTGCGTCACGCCTTCGCCACCCACCTGCTCAATCACGGCGCCGATCTGCGAGTGGTGCAGATGCTGCTGGGCCACGCGGATCTCTCCACCACCCAGATCTATACCCACGTGGCCAACGAGCGGCTCAAGGCACTGCACGGCCAGCACCACCCCAGAGCCTGATCGCCTCACCTGCCTTGCAACAAAAAACCGCCCGAAGGCGGTTTTTTTCAGCACACGACAGGGAGGAAACGGTTATTTCCCCTGCTGGGATTTCAGCAAGTCGCGGATCTCGGTCAGCAGCTCCTGATCCTTGGTGGGGCCGGCCGGGGCAGCGGCTTCCTCTTCCTGCTTCTTCTTCAGGGTGTTGATGGCCTTGAGCCCCATGAAGATGGCGAAGGAGATGATCAGGAAGTCGATACAGGTCTGGATGAATTTGCCATAGGCGATGACCACGGCAGGGGCATCCCCTTCGGCGGCCTTCAGGGTCACGGCGAGATCGCTGAAATCCACGCCCCCCAGGATCAGCCCGATGGGCGGCATGATCACGTCTCCCACGAAGGAGGAGACAATCTTGCCAAAGGCGGCACCTATGATGATACCGACCGCCATGTCGATCACATTGCCCCTGGATGCAAAGGCCTTGAACTCTTGAATCAGACTCATTTTTCCCCCTAGAAATGGACGACATGCCACTTGAGCGCACGTCGATTTGAATAATAAAACATCAGCAAAACAGAGGGATGACTAAAGATGTCTCCCGTCGTCCTGATTAGCTTGCGGGGCTAAAGCCCGATTGGCAACCTGTCATCCCGTGATTTTTTCTTGCGGACGTTATTAATCGATCACTAATTAAGGTCTTTGGGAGAGGGAATTGTCTGGGTTACCTTATGAGGCCATTCAATCATGCCAAGTGAATGAGCTGATGCGATATTTACTGCTGGGAATGATGCTGCTGTGCGCTTTTGCGGCCAGCGCGGGGATGGACCCCCATGTGTTGAAACAGACCATAGAGCAGCGCCTCGGTGTGCAGGTCTACCTGGTGGACGAGACCCCCATGCCGGGCCTCTATCTGCTGGGCACGGCCCAGGGACTGCTCTACAGCGATGCCAGGGGAGACTATGTGCTGCAGGGCTCCATGCTGGATCTGGCCCACGACATGAGAAACCTCACCCGGCTCAGCCAGCAGCAGCAACGCAGGCTGGCGCTCTCCCAGATAGGGGAGGCCCGGCTCTGGCTCAAGGCCACCCCTGAACGCCACCGCCTCACCCTGTTTACCGATCTCGCCTGCGGTCCTTGCCGCATCGCGCTGGAGGAGTTACCCCGCTTGCAGGCGAGGGGCGTGAGCGTGCAACTGCTGCCTGCGCCTGTCGCCGCCTCGGATCAGGCTAGCTGGTGCGATCCCGGTCTGCTGCGCGAACTCAACTTCAGCGATCGTTTGCCTGAGAGCGGCTGTAATGCGATCCTTGCCCATCATATCGGCCTGAGCCAATGGCTCGGGATCAAGGCGTCACCGAGCTGGGTCCTGCCCAATGGCGACCTGGTGCGCGGTTACCAGAGCCCCGAACAACTGCTCAAGATACTGGATCACATCAATGCCCCTGCAAATCCGTCGTCGTCCGCGAGTTGATGATTCCCATCTGCCCGCCACCCTGCACCCGCTGCTTCGCCAGATCTTCACCAGCCGCGGGGTCGAAGACCCTGCCCTGCTGGAGCGCAGCGCCAACCAGCTGCTGCCGCCCCAGCGCCTGTTCGGCATGGCGCAGGCGGTGCCGCTGCTGGCCGAGGCGCTGACGGCGCAAAAACGCATTCTCATCGTCGGTGACTTCGACTGCGACGGCGCCACCAGCTCGGCCCTGTGCGTGCTGGCTTTGCGCGCCATGGGGGGGCACCACATCGATTTTCTGGTGCCCAACCGATTCGAGTTCGGTTATGGCCTCACCCCGGAGATCGTCGAGCTGGCGGTGGCCCGCGGCGCCGAGTTCCTGATCACGGTGGACAACGGCATCTCCAGCATCGCCGGGGTGGCGGCGGCCAAGGCGGCAGGCATGCAGGTACTGGTTACCGATCACCATTTGCCCGGCCAGGAGCTGCCTGACGCCGACGCGATAGTGAACCCCAACCAGCATGGCTGCGACTTCCCCTCCAAGTCCCTGGCCGGGGTCGGGGTCGCCTTCTATCTGATGGCGGCCCTCAACACCCATCTGCGCCAGAGCGGCTGGTATGAGTGCCAGGAGCTGCGCGCCCCCAACGTGGCGGATTACCTGGATCTGGTGGCCCTCGGCACCGTGGCCGACGTGGTGGCGCTCGATGGCAACAACCGCATCCTGGTTCATCAGGGGTTGCAGCGGATCCGGGCCGGCCGTTGTCGCCCCGGCATCCAGGCGCTGGTGGATGTGTCGGGCCGCGACGGTCGTCGCCTGTGCGCTGCCGATCTCGGCTTTGCGCTGGGGCCGCGCCTCAACGCGGTGGGCCGGCTCGATGACATGTCCCTCGGGGTCGCTTGTCTGCTCTGTGACGACATCAACCTGGCGCGCCAGTTCGCCTCCGAAATGGACAGCCTCAACCAGGAGCGCAAGGAGATCGAGCAGGGGATGCAGCAGGAGGCGCTCGCCACTTTGGAGCAGATCCGTTTTCGTGACGGCGAGGTGCCCTCCGGCATCGTGCTGCACCGAAACGAGTGGCATCAGGGGGTGGTGGGGCTGGTGGCCTCCAAGGTGAAGGAGAAGTACTACCGCCCGGTCATCGCCTTTGCCGAGAGCAGCGAGACCGAGCTCAAGGGCTCCGGGCGCTCCATCCCGGGGGTGCACCTGCGCGATGCGCTGGAACTGCTCGATACCCGCCACCCCGGCTTGATGGGCAAGTTTGGCGGCCACGCCATGGCGGCCGGGTTGACCCTGCCCAAGGCCAATATCGAGGCCTTCGGGCGGGCTTTTGAGGCGGTCATCGGCGAGCTGGTGACCCCTGAGCTCTTGACCGGGGTGCTGCTCACCGATGGCGAACTGCTGCCGGACGAGCTCACCCTCGAGCTGGCAGAGCTTATTCGCGCCTCCGGCCCCTGGGGTCAGGCCTTCCCCGAGCCGCTGTTTGACGGGGAATTCGTGCTGGTGCAGCAGCGGCTGGTGGGGGAGAAGCACCTCAAGATGATGCTGACCACGGATTCCGGCCACGCGGTGGATGCCATCGCCTTTGGCGTCGACTTGCAACGCTGGCCCGATGCCTCGGTGAAGCGGGTGCGGCTGGTCTACCGGCTCGACGTCAACGAGTGGCGTGGCAACCGCAGCGTGCAGTTGCTGGTGGAGCATCTGGAAGCCGCCGGTCTCTGATTCCCGCGAGTCTCTCTTGCTGCCGATGACGGCCACCTCAGGGTGGCCGTTTTTTTATGGTGTGAACCCGGATGTTGTCGTTGACCCGTCTATTGCTTCACAGTTTAAGCTTCCCTTCATCGGGTCACGGACACCTCAGCGAGTGGTTGTCATGAAAATATCTGAACTGGCCCGGCGCTGCGGCCTGGCACGCTCCACCCTGCTCTATTACGAGAAACTGGGGGTGATTGCGGGCACGAGGGGCGCCAACGGCTATCGCCACTACGACGATGACGATCTGCAGCGGCTGCGGATGGTACAGGCCCTGCAGGCCGGTGGCCTCAGCCTCAAGCAGTGCCTCGCCTGTCTGGCGGGCGAGCTGGAGCAGGCGACACTGGAAGCCCGGGTCAGGGAGCTGGATGAAGAGCTGGCGCGGATGCAACGCGCCCGGGATCTGCTGGCGGATCTCGCCGGTTTGCGTGCGCACTCCGGCGACGAGTTCAAGGCCTGGCAGCGGCAACTGCAGCATCAAGCCCCGCAGGCCTACTTTGCCTGGGTGATGAAGCAGGGATTCAGTGAAAAAGAGCGTTACCACCTGCAGTGGCTCAGCAAAGACATGAACGAACATGAGCGCTACATCCGGGATTTCAAGCTGCTGCTGGACGGCATGAGCTATTGGGGGCCGGGCGATAGCCTCTTCACACAGCAGCAGTTTGCCGCGCTGCCCAGCCAGCCTCGCCGGATCCTCGACATGGGCTGCGGGCGCGGCGCCGCCACCTTGGCGCTGGCACAGGTGACGGACGCCACCATAGTGGCCATCGATCTGGACGAGGAGGCGCTGGCCGCCGTGGCGAGATCGGCCAGCGCGGCTGGCTTTGAGCAGGTCACTACCCTGTGCGCCAACATGGCGGCGCTGCCGGCAGACCTTGCCCCCGCCGATCTCATCTGGGCCGAGGGGAGTGCCTACACCATCGGGGTGGCCAACGCCTTGCAGGCATGGCGGCCGTACCTTGCCGGCCCTGCTGCCTGCCTGGTGCTGAGCGACCTGGTGTGGCTGACTGACACGCCCCCAGAGGAGGCGCTGGCGTTCTGGCAGCGAGATTATCCCGCAATGCAGACCCTGGCGGGCCTGCTCAAAACGGTGCAGGAGGCGGGTTATCGCTGTCTGTGGCATACCCCGTTGCCGCAAAGGGCCTGGGACAACTATCTGGATCCCATCGAGCGCAATCTGGCGCGCCACCGTGCCGAGCTGGGGGATAGCCCAGCCTGGCAGGATCTGAGCCGGGAAGTGGCCATCCACCGCCAATACCTGGGCAGCTATGGCTATGTGATCTGCTGCCTGCAGACAGTCTGATCAGGCCATCCATTGCAAGATAACAAACGGAGAAAACCTTATGAATATTCTCATTCGACCTGAAACGGGCGCCGATCACGACGCCATTGAAGCGCTGACCGTGGCCGCGTTCCTCAATGCCCCCCATACCGATCACAACGAACAGCTGATCGTGCGCGCCTTGCGCCAGGCCGGGGCACTCAGCCTGTCGCTGGTGGCGGAGCAGGCGGGGCGGGTGGTCGGCCACCTCTGCTTCTCGCCGGTCACCATCAGCGATGGCAGCCCGCACTGGTATGGCCTTGGCCCCATTTCCGTCTCCCCTGCGCTTCAGGGCAGGGGGCTGGGGTCACGGCTGATGGACGCGGGTCTGGCCGAGCTCAAGGGGATGGGAGCGGTCGGCTGCGTGGTGCTGGGGGATCCCGGCTTCTACGGCCGTTTCGGTTTCGTGCCCGAGCCGGGGTTGACGCTGCCCGGCGTGCCGCCCGAGTACTTCATGGCCCGCTCGTTCGGCGCTGCCATGCCCAGTGGTGAAGTGCGCTATCACCCGGCCTTCGAGCAGGGCTAAGCCCTCACCTTGAGGAAGATGCAAGTCGCTTTCTCAAGGTGGTGCAACCTTGCCGGTTTTAGGGAATAGGGCGGTGTTTAATATCAACCTTTCTGATATCTCATGGTGGAAAATGCAATAAGTGACGGTATTGTGATATATTCCACCTGTAATTTTTCTTGACGGACAGCCCCCTTGTCATCCTCTCGCCGCCCCTCGTCATGGCCGATGGTGCTTGCCATCGCCTGCCTTCTCTGGCTTGCCGCTGCGGCGGCGGCAGGGGTCGTTGCAACGCCGGGAATGGAGACGCAAGGGCAGGAGTGGCCGATGCTGTTCCATGAGCCAGCGAACCCGGGGCTTGCCGACAACGTCAGCCTGCCGCCCGCCTCCCAGTGGCGGCTCGGTTTCGAACAGGGACGGCGACTGGAAGGGGCCGCTCATGCCGAGCTCTACCAGATGCTGCTGGCCTGGTTCCAGCACGAGATCCTCGGCCTGCTCTGCGGCCTGCTGTTTTTCCTGCCTCTCATCTATCTCAGGCAGCGGCCCGACTACTTCGGCGCTCTGCACACACGGCGGCTTCGCTGCCACCACCTGCAATATCGCTTCTGCCAGGGCGACTAGGTTCACCAGCCGGGCGCCTGCCCGTTTGATCCCCGTCATTGAGTACCGCTGACCGGGCTGCTCGGCAGTCTGGCGGCTGCCGTGGTCATTCTGGGTGCTGCGCCAGCTCTCTCTGTAAACGTCATCCGTGACGTCATCTTCGCGACTGGCCGTTGGCCGGGCGCGGACGTGCTCTTATTGCAACCAAGTGGTGAACTCATTCATGGACTATTACGTCAATCTCTTCATCCAGTCGATTTTTGTGGAAAACCTGGCGCTGGCCTTCTTCCTTGGCATGTGCACCTTCCTGGCCGTTTCCAAGAACATCAACACCGCCTTCGGTTTGGGCATGACGGTGCTGGTGGTCATGGTGATCGCCATTCCCCTCAACAACCTGATCTACCGCCATATCCTGCGTCCCTAGAGTACCTTCCTCGGGGAGTTTGATCTGGGCTTTCTCGATTTCATCGTCTACATCGGGGTGCTGGCGGCGCTGGTGCAGGTGATGGAGATGGTGCTCGACAAACATTTCCCAGCGCTCCATCACGCGCTCGGTATCTATCTGCCGCTGCTGACGGTGCACTGCGCCATCTTCGGCGGGGTGATGTTCATGGCCCAGCGGGATTACGACTTCATCGAATCCGTGGTCTACGGGGCGGGCTCAGGGCTGGGCTGGCTGCTGGCCATCGTCGCCATTGCGGGGTTGCGCCAGAAGATGAAGTATTCGGATGTGCCCGAGGGGCTGCGGGGGATCGGCATTACCTTCATCGTGGCCGGGCTGATGTCCCTCGGCTTCATGTCTTTTTCCGGCATCTCGCTCTGAGCCATGGGCCGGGTGGTGGCCCAATGAAGGTGCTCAATCCAGACGCTTTGCCATGTTGTAGCCGGTGATGGTGAAGCCCAGCGCCTGATAGAGCGCCAGTGCCCTCGGGTTGTCATGGGCCACCCTCAGCTTGATCTGGTGGATGCCTAGGGGGGCGAGCTGCGCTTCCAGGGCGGCCATGGCTGCCTTGCCGAGGCCGCGACCACGATGGGGCGGTGTCACATAGAAGTCGTAGATGAAGGTGGTGCCGGCGGCGGCGTCGATGGCGTGCCAGAGATAGCCCAGAGGCTCGCCCGGCGCGTTCGAGGCTTCAGGTACCATGGCGAGCAGGTGATGACCCGGGGTGGCGACACCCAGTGGCAGGAGCTGCTGCAACGAGGCGTCGGCCTGACGGTGGGCGTCAGGCAGCGCCATCCCGTGGTTGCTGGCAAGATCCTGGGCGTAATCCTCGATGAAGTAGTCGCGATAGGCGGGAAAGTCTGCGTCACGCAGGGGGATCAGGCGAACGGTGAGAGTCGGCATCCGGCACAGCACTCCAGAGAAGGGGAGTGGCCACGTTACGCCAGAACGGCGCCAATCACAAAGGGACAACCGCTGCCTGCGAGGTGACGGCGATAAAAAAAGAGCGCCCAGGGGCGCTCTTTTTTCTGCCAGCAGGAAAAGAGGCTTATTTGACCTCTTCCCCCTTGGCTTGCAGGTCTGCGTGGTAGGAGGAACGCACGAAGGGACCGCAGGCGGCGTGGCTGAAGCCGAGCTCCATGGCCACATCCTTGAGTTCGTCGAACTCTGCGGGCGGCACATAACGCTTCACCGGCAGGTGGTGGCGGCTCGGTTGCAGATACTGGCCCAGGGTCAGCATGTTGACGCCGTGCTCGCGCAGATCCTTGAGTACCTCGACGATCTCCTCGTTGGTCTCGCCAAGGCCCATCATCAGACCGGACTTGGTCGGCACGTGGGGGTGCATCTCCTTGATGCGGCGCAGCAGCTCCAGGGACCACTTGTAGTCGGCACCCGGACGGGCAACCCGGTACATGCGCGGGGCGGTTTCCAGGTTGTGGTTGAAGACGTCAGGCGGGGTCTCGCGGAACACCTCCAGCGCCTGCTCCATCCGGCCACGGAAGTCCGGGGTCAGGATCTCGATGCGGGTCTGGGGGCTGTGCTCGCGGATCTCGCGGATGCAGTCGGCGAAGTGCTGGGCACCGCCGTCCCGCAGATCGTCGCGGTCCACCGAGGTGATCACCACGTACTTGAGGTTCATCTCCTTGATGGTGAGTGCCAGCTTCTTCGGCTCCTCCGGATCCAGCGGCAACGGACGGCCGTGGGCCACGTCGCAGAAGGGGCAGCGGCGGGTACAGATGGCGCCCATGATCATGAAGGTTGCGGTGCCGTGGTTGAAGCACTCCGCCAGGTTGGGGCAGGAAGCCTCTTCACACACAGAGTGCAGCTTGTTTTTGCGCAGGGTGCTCTTGATGTGCTCGATCTTCTGGCTCGACGGCGGCAGCTTGATCCGCATCCACTCCGGCTTGCGCAGCACTTCCTCGTTGGGATCCGGCATGAATTTCACCGGGATCAGGGCCATCTTGTCGCCATCGCGCAGCTTGACGCCCGGCTCCATACGAACGGGTTTGCTCATGATTCACTCTCGGTGTTTGTTATTGTCTGGTTGACGGTCACCAGGGGCCTTGCGGCTCCCTCGTGACCACGGGGCATGGGGTTGCTCATGCCGCCTCTTCGGTATTCGTGATCTCTTGGTAGCCAATCAGGCGGGCCAGCTCCGTCACCAGCAGGGACTGTGCCTCGGCGACGCTCTGCGGGCCGCCCAGGGCGCTGGTCTGGGTCATGGCCATGCCCGCATAGCCGCACGGATTGATGCGCAGGAAGGGAGTCATGTCCATGTTGACGTTGAGAGCCAACCCGTGGAACGAGCACCCCTTGCGAATGCGCAAACCCAGGGACGCCAGTTTGGCTTCCATACCCAGATCGCTCTTCACGTAGACGCCCGGGGCATCGGCCTTGGCGTAGGCCTCGATATTGCTTTTGGCGAGCGTGTTGATGATGGCGGTTTCGAGGCAGGTCACCAGCTCCCGTACAGAGAGCTTGCTGCGGCGCACATCCACCAGCACGTAGAGCACCAGCTGGCCCGGGCCGTGATAGGTCACCTGGCCGCCGCGATCACTCTGCACCACCGGGATGTTGCCGGGGGCGAGCAGGTGTTCGGCCTTGCCGGCCTGACCCTGGGTGTAGACGGGGTCATGCTCCACTACCCAGAACTCGTCCGGGGTGTCGGGGGTGCGATTGTCGGTGAACGCCTTCATGGCGTCCCACACCGGCTGGTAGGGGCGACGGCCCAGCTGTCTGACGAGCAGTTGGCCGGCTGACGGTTGTGGCTCGGCGGGCGTTTCGAGTGACATCTTTCCTCACTGGCGGCGCGGTGTCGGTACGGTCGCCGCTGCGACCGGGCGGCAAATAATCAGTCGCCCCGGTGGCGGGGCGAGAGAGGCAACTTACAGGACGTAACGAACCAGCTCGATCTTGCCAAGGGCGGTATACATGGCCTCGATGTGTTCCTTGCTCTGGGCGGTGACCGTCACCCGTACCGAGTGATAGTTGCCCTTGGAGCTCGGTTGAACGGTCGGGCTGTAGGTGCCGGGAGCATGTTGCTGCAGCACTTCCACCACCATGTCGGGCAGGGCGGGATCGGCCACGCCAAGCACCTTGAACGGGAACTTGCAGGGGAACTCCAGCAGTTCATCAAACTTGGTATTCATCTACTTCACCTTTCTGGGTCGCCGGGAAGCGACGTCATCTTTACGTCTTTGAGGGCCGCCGAAACGGTCCCCTCATCTGCCCCCAGGGGACAGTTCCCAGTCTATATGGGCATGAGCCGCCTCGGGATCAAGACCCGGCGGTGCGGCAAGACGTGGAAATGCTGCTTTTTACCACAAATCGTCAGTCGGCGGAACCTGCAGATTACAGGGTTATTGACTGGACAGACCGCAAAAGACAGCAGCGGCGCCTGTTGGCGCCGCTGCTTGAGGAAGGGTCTGTTACTTGAACCAGCTGGAGACCAGCATCACCAGGTAATCCCACAGGCGGCTCATCAGGCCACCTTCCTGCACCTCTTCCAGGGCAACCAGGGGAACCTGCTTGATCTCCTTGTCCCCTTGCTTGAGGTACACGGTACCGACGCGCTGGCCCTTGGCCAGGGGCGCCTTCAGCTCGCTCTCCAGCTGGAAGTCCGCCTTGAGGTTGTTGCCCTGGCCACGGGTGACCAGCACGGAGACGTCCTTGTCGACCCCCAGCTTCACTTCAGACTTGTCGCCCATCCAGATCTTCTGGGTGACCAGTTCGGTGCCCGCCTTGTAGGGGGTCAGGCTCTGGAAGAAGCGGAAGCCGTAGGTGAGCAGCTTCTTGCTCTCGGCGGCGCGGGAAGCCTCGCTGTTGGCCCCCATGACCACGGCGATCAGGCGCATGCCTTCGTTGTTGGTGGCGGAAGAGACCAGGTTGTAGCCGACCTGGCTGACGTGACCGGTCTTGATGCCGTCAACCTGCAGGGATTGGTCCCACAGCAGGCGGTTGCGGTTGTGCTGGGTGATGCCGTTGAACACGAAGGACTTCTGGGAGTAGATCTTGTACTCCTCCGGCTGATCGTGGATCAGGGCCTGACCCAGGCGGGCCATGTCGCGGGCGGTACTGTAGTGGCCCTCTTCATCCAGGCCGTGGGGGTTCTTGAACTGGGAGTCCTTCATGCCGAGCTTGGCGGCCCAGGCGTTCATCAGGCTGGCGAAGGAGTCGGTGCTGCCTGCCAGGTGCTCGGCCATGGCGACGCAGGCGTCGTTGCCGGACTGGATGATGATGCCCTTGTTGAGATCATCGACGGAGACCTGCTTGCCCACCTCGATGAACATCTTGGAGGAGTCGGAGTAGTTCTTGGACCAGGCGTTCTGGCTGATGGTCACCATGTCGGTGCCCTTGATGTTCCCTTTGTGCAGCTCGTCGCCGACGATGTAGGAGGTCATCATCTTGGTCAGGCTGGCGGGGGGCAGACGCTCGTCGGCGTTCTGCTCGGCCAGCACCTGGCCCGAGAAGTAGTCGATCAGGATGTGGGCCTTGGCGGAGATCTCGGGCGCGGCAGGCACCACCATGGGGGCGCTGTTCAAAGTGGGGACCGGCTGGGCACTCGGCAGGGCCGAATCCGGGGTCGGAACAGGCTGGTTGGCCTGAGCGGTGGCGCTTAACAGGGAGGCCAGAATAACGGAGCGGGCAAATTTGGACATCTTGAAATTCCTGGTGCCTGGATGGGATGTACCCAAGTTGAAAAAAAGCGGGCCCCACTATACCAGATGTGCGTGTCGGTCATAGTCCGAGATGCGACCTGGACGGGATTTTATGGGATGGTCCCCGACCTCGCGTCGTATCCCGGCGCGAGGTCGGGGCGGGTATCAGGGCACGATGAAGGCCTGCTCCAACCCACCCTGGCGGATCTGCTCGAGCAGAGGGGCCTGCTTGTCGCTGGCCACGGGTCCGAGCAGGACGCGGAAGACGGCGCCATGTGCCACCACCTGGTACGGCACGCCATAGCGCTGGGTCATCACCTTGCCCATGGCCTCGGCCCGCGCCTGCGAGCCGCTGGCGAGCACCTGGATCATCTTGCCCTGGGTCGCACCGGCCTTGGGGGGGGAGACGGTGGTGGTTGCCGTGGCGGCAGGAGCAGGCGCGGCCTTGGCCGGTGCCGTGGGGGCCGGCGTCTCGTTCGCGAAGGAATTGGCTGCTGGCGCCGCAGGCTCCATGGGCGTCATCGGGGTCATGGGCACCATCTCTACCATCTGATCCGGCTGATCGGTGATGAGTTCGAGGCGCACCCGGGCCTCACCCCCTTCCACCATCTCCAGCTGCGCGGCGGCGGCGTGGGAGAGATCGATGAGGCGATCGCTGCCGAAGGGGCCGCGATCATTGACGCGAACTATGGTCTCCAGACCGTTGTCCAGATTGGTGACCCGCACGTAGCTTGGCAGGGGCAGGTTGCGGTGGGCGGCGCTGAACAGGGTGCTGTCCTGCACGTCACCGTTGGCAGTCTTGTTGCCGTCCAGATCCCGGGAGAGCCAACTGGCAGTGCCTTCCTCGCTGTAGTGCTTGACGTCGCGCCACACCTCAAACTTCTGCTTGCCGATCCAGTAGTCCCGGTTGCCGCTCTCGCTCATGGGTTCGGGGCGGGGAATGGCGCCGGTCGCCTGGGGGATCTCGATGACCTGGGGCTTCTCCTGGGGGATGGGCTCTGGCGGCAGCGGCTGGGGCTCGGGTTGGCTGCTACAGGCGGCCAGCAACAAGGTCAGGCTGAGGGGAAGAAGTTTGTGGCTGTAATGCATAAGCGTCCTGGATTGCTTGACTGAGTTGATGCACCGCCATCGCATAGAGAGGGCTGCGATTGTAGCGGGTGATCACGTAAAAATTGTGGCGCGCGACCCAGTATTCCGGTCCTTCGGCCTGCTCCATCGCCAGCAGTTTTACCGGCGTCTCGGGTGACGGCGGTGTGGCGACTTCTATGCCCGCAGCGGCCAGCTCTGCCCAGCGGTGTCTTAGCTCGGGCTCGGGTGCAAGCAGGGTACCTACTGGCGCCAATCCGATCAAGGCGGGCTCCACCACCGGCTCGCCCCAGCGCCAGTGGTGCAGGGCGAAGTAGTTGGCCACGCTGCCGATGGCATCTGCCGGGTTGGCGAAGAGATCCCGCTTGCCGTCTCCGTCGAAGTCGACCGCGTAGTGGCGGTAGCTGGAGGGCATGAACTGGCCCATGCCCATGGCGCCGGCATAGGAGCCCTTGAGATTGGTGAGCGGCCACTTCTCTTCCCGGGCAAGCAGCACCAGCTGGGCAAACTCCTTGGCGAAGAAATCCGCCCGTTCTGGGTAGTGGAATCCCAGGGTGTAAAGGCTGTCGAGCACCGGATGGCGGCCCATCTGTCGACCGTAAAAGGTCTCGATGCCGATGATGGCGACGATGAGGGAGGCGGGGACCTGGTAGGTCTGCTCGGCCCGTGCCAGGGTGGCGGCATGGCGCTGCCAGAATCCCACTCCGTCCCGGATGCGCTCCGGGGTGACGAACAGCGGCCTGTAGCGGTGCCAGGGCTTGGCTTCCCAGGGGCGGCGGATGGTGTCCAGTACCTCCTGGCGCAGGCTGGCCTGGGCGGCGGCGGCCTGCAACTCTGCCAGCGGCACCTGCTGCTGCTCGGCCAGCAGGCTGAGCCGGGCCGGCGAGACGGCAGCACCCGCCGTCAGGGTGCACAGAGATAGAGCCAGCCAGCCGAGCCGCATCAGGCGAGCAGCCGCCTGTGGGTCTGGATGGACATCAGAACGCCGAAGCCCGCCATCAGGGTCACCATGGAGGTGCCGCCGTAGCTCACCAGTGGCAGGGGAACCCCTACCACCGGCAGGATGCCGCTTACCATGCCCATGTTGACGAACACATAGACGAAGAAGGTCAGGGTCAGGGCGCCCCCCAGCAGGCGTTCGAAGCTGTTCTGGGCCTGCATGGAGATAAACAGGCAGCGGCTGATGATGTAGAGGTAGATGACCAGCAAGAGGGCCACGCCCACCAGACCGAACTCCTCGCTGAAGACGGCGAAGATGAAGTCGGTGTGGCGCTCTGGCAGGAATTCGAGCTGGGACTGGGTGCCTTGCAGCCACCCCTTGCCAAACACGCCGCCGGAGCCGATCGCAATCTTGGACTGGATGATGTGATAGCCGCGACCGAGGGGGTCCTTCTCCGGGTCCAGCAGCATCAGCACCCGCTGGCGCTGGTAGTCGTGCATCAGGAAGAACCAGAGAACCGGCATGAAGGCGCAGATGAGCAAGACCGCGAGCCCGATGAGCCACCAGCTGATCCCCGCCAGGAAGATGACGAAGAAGCCGGAAGCGGCCACCAGGATGGAGGTGCCGAGATCGGGTTGGGCCGCGATCAGCAGGGTGGGCAGCAGCACCATCACCAGGGCGATCATCACATGGCTGAACTTTGGCGGCAGGGAGTGCCGGCTGAGCCAGGCGGCCACCATGATGGGCATGGAGAGTTTCATCACCTCGGAGGGCTGGAACTTCATGAAGCCGAGATCGAGCCAGCGCTGGGCCCCCTTTCCGATATGGCCGAACACGTCCACAGCGATGAGCAGCAGCACCACCACCGCAAACAGGGGCACCGACCAGCGGGCATAGAGGGAGGGCGGCAGCTGTGCCATGCCGATCATCAGACCGAAGGCCAGGGCGCCGCGCACCAGCTGGCGCACAATGGAGTCGAGATCCTGGCCCGAGGCGGAGTAGAGCACCACCATGGAGAGGGCCATCAGGGTCAGCAGGCCGAGCAGCAGCGGCAGGTCGATGTGCAGCTTGTACCAGATGCTCTGCTGGCGGGCAGAATTACTCATTGGGAAACGACCTCACTCGGTTGGGACGGCTTTTCCGGTGCCGGTGGCAACTGGGGTTCCGGCGGCAGCAGATAGGCATCCAGCATGTGGCGGGCGACCGGTGCCGCCATGGCGCTGCCGCCCCCGGCGTTCTCCAGCACCAGGGCGACCACCGCCTTGGGTGCCTCGAAGGGGGCGAAGGCGACGAACAGGGCGTTGTCGCGGTGCTCCACCTTGGTGGTGGCCGCGTTGTAGACCTGGTTCTCCTTGAGGCCCACCACCTGGGCGGTGCCGGACTTGCCCGCCGCCTTGTAGGGGGTATTGGCGAAGGCGCGGCGCCCCGTCCCTTCGTGGCCGTTGATGACGCGCCACATGCCGTCCTTGGCCACCTGCCAGTAGGTATCGCTCTTGGCGGCGATGGCCACGTTCGGGTTGATGGGGGCGTTGACCACGCCATCGGAGGAGGCGGTGCTCTTGAGCAGGTGCGGCGTCACGTCGTGACCGTTCTGGGTCAGGATGCTGATGGCCTTGGCGAGCTGGATCGGGGTGGCGCTCCAGTAGCCCTGGCCGATGCCGATGGAGATGGTGTCCCCCTGGTACCAGGGTTGACGCCAGCGGGCCATCTTCCAGTCCCGGGAGGGCATGACACCCCGGGTCTCTTCATAGAGGTCCACGCCGCTGTACTGGCCGAAGCCGAACTTGGTCATGTAGCTGTTGATCTTGTCGATGCCGACCCGGTAGGCGAGATCGTAGAAATAGGTATCCGCCGACACCTCGATGGCACGATAGACGTCGAGCCAGCCGTGGCCCCAGCGGCGCCAGTCCCGGAACTTCTTGGTGGTGCCCGGGATGGAGAAGCTGGGCCCGCCGAAGTAGCGGTAATTGGGGGTGATCGCCCCCTCGTTGAGCCCCATCACCGCCATCATGGGCTTGACGGTGGAGGCGGGGGCATAGATGCCCTGGGTGGTGCGGTTGACCAGCGGCCGGGCGGGATCGTTGAGCAGCGCCGAGTAGTTGGCGCTGGAGATGCCGGTCACGAACAGGTTGGGGTCGTAGCTCGGGCTCGACTCCATGGCCAGGATGGCGCCGGTGTTGGGTTCCATCATCACGATGGCGCCCCGGCGGCCGGCCAGCAGCTCCTGGGCCTTCAACTGCAGGCGGATGTCGATGTTGAGGTAGATGTCCTTGCCGGGCTCGGGGGGCTGGAATTTCAGGGTGCGCACCACCCGGCCGCGGTTGTTCACCTCGACCTCCTGATAACCCGCCACGCCGTGCAGCTGATCCTCGTAGTACTTCTCCACCCCCTGTTTGCCGATGTCCTTGGTGGCGGCATAGTTGGCGAGCTTCTCCTCCTTCTCGAGGCGCTCCACGTCACGGGTGTTGATCTTGGCCACGTAGCCCAGGGCATGGGTGAGGGTGTCGCCGAACGGGTAGTAGCGCTTGAGGTAGGCCTCGATGCTGGCCCCCGGGTAGTTGTGCTGGTTGACCGAGAAGAGGGCGACCTGGTATTCGGTCAGCTTCTCGAACAGGGGCACGGGCTTGAAGCGGCGCTGACGTTTGACCTCGGCCAGGAACTTCTCCTTGGTCCCCTCCGGCAGGGCCAGCAGGGTGATGAGGTCGTCCGCGGTCTTCTCCAGGTTCTCGGTCTCTTCGGGCACGATCTCCAGGCTGTAGACCGGGCGGTTTTCCGCCAGCAGGACACCGTTGGCGTCGTAGATGAGACCACGGGGCGGCGCCACCGGCACCACACGGATGCGGTTGTCGTTGGATCGGGTCTGATAGGTTTCGTAAGACTCTACTTGCAGGTAGTAGAGGTTAGCCAGCAGCACCAGCATGAGGGTGACCATGCCGATGTAGGCGACCAGGGTGCGCCGGAAGAACAGACGTCCCTCGGCACTGTGATCGCGCATTTCAATGCGATTCTTCAGCATGCCGTTACCTTGTGGCTGACGTGCGGGTGAGAGAGGAGAAATGCATGCTCAGGGTCGGCATGGGTCACTCTCTGTGATAAGGGTGATTGGTGGTGATGCTCCAGGCGCGGTAGAGGCTCTCGGCCACCAGTACCCGCACCAGGGGATGGGGCAGGGTCAGGGGCGAGAGCGACCAGCTCTGTTCCGCGGCAGCCTTGCACTCGGGGGAGAGCCCCTCCGGGCCACCCACCAGCAGCGCCACGTCCCGGCCATCCAGCTTCCAGGCTTCCAGTTGCACGGCGAGCTGCTCCGTGGTCCAGGGCTTGCCCGGAATGTCCAGGGTCACGATGCGGGAGCGGCCGGCGGCGGCCAGCATGGCTTCCCCTTCCTTTTGCAGGATGCGGGGAATGTCGGCATTCTTGCCGCGCTTGCCTGCGCCTATCTCGACCAGCTCGAACGGCATGTCTTTGGGGAAGCGGCGACGGTACTCTTCGAAGCCATGCTCTACCCAGGCAGGCATCTTGGTGCCCACGGCAATCAACTGGATCTTCATCTTTGGTTACGCTGTCGCCCTTTATTGCGAATTGACCTGGGCGGCGCCGCTCCAGAGTTTTTCCAGCTGGTAGAAGTCGCGGTACTCATCCTGCATCACGTGGACGATGACCGACCCCATGTCCACCAGCACCCACTCACCGGTGAGTTCCCCTTCCACGCTCAGCAGGTCGAGCCCCGCATGACGGGCCTCGCTGGCGAGGTTGTGGGCGATGGCACTGACGTGACGATTGGAGTTGCCGGAGCAGATGATCATGGTGTCCGTGATGCTGGATTTGCCGCGCACATCGAGGGTGATGATGTCGCGGCCTTTCATGTCATCGATCTTGTCGACGATAAAGGCGAGCAATTCTTGGCCTTGCAATGTCTTCTCCTATCTTCCGGCGCCAGAGGGCGGCGGATTATATCATGGTCACTCCCGTTTCCCAGCCTGGCAAAGGGAGCATCGCCCGGGGAGCCGTCCCGTGGGGGAGGGGCCCCTTGACGATCACTATAGTGTGCAACCCGGCCTGGCAATAGTCAGGGCCGGGCCCGGTGCGCCCGGACGTGTCGGCTGACCCGCCTGCGTGACGCCGTTTACTGCGTTGCCGATGAGCGGTAGAGCCCGTGGCGCCGGATATAGTCGGCGACCGGGTTGGGCAGCAGGTATTTGGGATCCTGGCCTGCCGCGAGCAGGGCACGCAGCCGTGTGGCCGACAGCTCGACGGGCAGATTGTCACAAAGCCAGACATGACCGTGGCGCTGGCGATGGAGAGCCCGAATGTCCCGGGTCTGGTGGCGGGCCAGCAGCTCGGCCACCTGGACGGGATAATCCGGTTGCCAGCCTGGGCGGCAGCTCACCACCAGGTGGGCGTAATCGAGCAGCTCCTGCCAGCGGTGCCAGCCCGGCAGGCCGAGCAGGGAATCCATCCCCATCAAAAAGCAGAGCGGGGTGTCCGGCAGCTCGCTCCTCAACTCGACAAGGGTGTCGATGGTCCAGGAGGGGGTGTCGCGCCTGAGCTCCCGCTCATCCACTACGAATCCCGGGTTGTCCGCCGCAGCGAGCCGGACCATGGCGAGCCGCTGCTCGCTGGAGCAGAGCGGATTGGCCCGGTGGGGCGGGATATGGTTCGGGAGCAGGCGCACCTCGGCCAGACCCAGGGCCTCCCGGGCCTCGATGGCGGGTCTCAGGTGGCCGATGTGAATGGGATCGAAGGTGCCGCCGAGGATCCCGATGGGCGGTGTCAGCATGATTCCGTCTCCAGCAGGGGGAGCGGGGTTCCGTCACGAAAGCCGAGGGCGATGGTTTGCAGCATCAGCCAGGCCTGTTCGGTGTCGAAATGGCGCTGGGCATGGTCCAGCTGGGCCATCAGTTGCCAGAGTTGCCGGATCTTGGGGAAGGGAAGCCGGGTCAGCGCCTGCTGGATGAGCTGCTGGCGGCTCTGCCAGATGCGCAGGCGGCTGAAATGCTCCACCAGGGGCTGTCCGGCGCGGGCGGCCAGCGCCAGCTCGGTGAGCTGCTCCAGTTCGCGGCACAGGGTCCAGGCCAGCATGCCGGGTTCGGTGCCCTCGGCGCGCAGGGCCAGCAGGATGCGCTGGGCCCGGTTCACCTTTCCTTCCAGCAGGGTATCGACGAGCTGGAAGGGGGTGAAGTGGGCGTGGCGGATGATGGTCTCCTGCAGATAGGCGACGCTGATGGGCTGGGGCGGGGAGAGCAGGGTCAGCTTCTCGATCTCCTGGCTCGCGGCCAGCAGGTTGCCCTCGTAGGCGTGGCACATGAAGTTGACCGCATCCGGCAGTGCCTTGAGGCCGAAGCGCTGAAAGCGGGCGCTCATCCAGCGCGGGAAGAAGCGGGGTTCGGGGTGGTTGACCGGCACATAGGTGCCGCTCTGGCTCAGCTTGTCGAACCAGGCCGCCTTCATCTGGGTCTGGTTGAGGCGGGGGCCCGAGAGCACCAGCAGCAGGTCGGGGTGGAGCTGCTTGCCAATGTCGCTGATGCGGGCGGCGAGATCCTTGTCGATCTTGGCGGGCAGCACCAGCTCGATGATCTGGCGGGCCGAGAACAGGCTCATGGCCTGGCAGGCATCGTAGACCTGGTTCCAGTCCAGCCCCTGTTCCACCACGAAGCTGTGGCGTTCATCGAAGCCCTGTTTGCGTGCCACCTGACGCACGGCGTCGACAGCTTCCAGTTTGAGCAGGGGCTCGTCCCCAAAAATGAGATAGCAGGGCTTGAGCCCTGCCTTGAGATGATCCGCAAACTGCTCGGGATAGACTCTCATCAACACCCTCTCATCAAGATACGCGCATCAGAACTTGACCTGACTGAGCTGGCGAATAACCAGGTTGGCGGCCTGCTCCTGCATCTCCTTGCCGAGCTGTTCCTGCTCGCGGGAGGAGGCGAGTGCCGCATCCGGCTTGTTCAGGAAGCTGCGGTTGAAGGTGATGGGGAAGACCTGGGTCGGTTTGCCCGGCATGACCACGGTGAACTGGGTGCTGTAACTCAGCAGGTATTCGCGGTCCTGGCCGATGGAGTCGACGGAGGCGACCTGGCTGCGGCTACGTACCCCGGCCAGGGTCAGCACCGGGATGCCCTCCTTGTCGGCGAGCTGCACGCCAGCGGCCTTGAGGCGGGTGGTGACCAGTCGGTAGAAGTCGCTCTTGTTGTCACCGACCACTTTCATGGTCATCAGTTCGGGGGGAATGGCGGTGCCCCGCATCTGAAAACCGCAGGCCTGCAGCAACAGTCCTGCCAGCACGATGGCCATCCAGCGCGTGAAGATGGTGCCCATAAAAAATCCTCTTTGCATGAAGGGAAGAGCGGCGGGCGCAGGGCCCGCCGTCATCATCCGTGTGTCGTCAGCCCCTGGCCCAGACCGTCGGCCGCCGCCAGGGGAGGCGTCATCAGTTGGCCACGATGTTGAGCAGTTTGCCCGGCACGTACACGACTTTGCGCACGGTCAGACCGTCGGTGAACTTCTGTACGGACGCATCGGCCATGGCCAGCTTCTCGACGTCGGCCTGGCTTATCTCGGCCGGCACGGTCAGCTTGCCGCGCATCTTGCCGTTGATCTGCACCACCACCAGCTTCTCGGTCTCGACCATGGCCGCTTCGTCGGCCACCGGCCAGGCCGCGACATCGATGTCCCCTTCCTTGTCCAGCATCTTCCACAGCTCGAAGCCGATGTGCGGGGTGATGGGGTAGAGCATGACCACGACCGCTTCCAGCGCTTCCTGCATCAGGGCGCGATCCTGAGCGTCGCTGCCCAGTTTTGCCAGGTTGTTCATCAGCTCCATGATGGCAGCGATGGCGGTGTTGAAAGTCTGACGGCGACCCACGTCGTCGCTCACCTTGGCGATGGTCTTGTGCAGCTCGCGGCGCACGGCTTTCTGGTCGCTGGTGAGGGCGGCGACGTCCAGTGCGGCAACGGCGCCACCGGATACGTGCTCGAAGGTGATGCGCCACAGGCGACGCAGGAAGCGCTGGGCACCCTCTACGCCGGAGTCGGACCACTCCAGGGTCATCTCGGCCGGGGAGGCAAACATCATGAACAGACGGACGGTATCGGCGCCGTAACGCTCCACCATCAACTGCGGGTCGATGCCGTTGTTCTTGGACTTGGACATCTTGGTCATGCCGGAGTGGATCACTTCACGACCCTCAAGGTCGACCGCCTTGGTGATGCGGCCCTTGTCGTCACGTTCCACCTTGACGTCGAGGGGGCTGACCCAGACGTTGCCGCCCTTCTCATCCTTGTAGTAGAAGGCGTCGGCCAGCACCATGCCCTGGCAGAGCAGGCGCTTGAACGGCTCGTCGCTGTTCACGAGGCCCGCATCACGCAGCAGCTTGTGGAAGAAGCGGGCGTAGAGCAGGTGCATACAGGCGTGCTCGATGCCGCCGATGTATTGATCCACCGGCAGCCAGTGGTTGGCAGCCGCCGGATCCAGCATGCCCTTGTCGTAGTCCGGGGAGCAGTAGCGGGCGTAGTACCAGGAGGACTCCATGAAGGTGTCGAAGGTATCGGTCTCGCGGAACGCTTCCTGGCCGTTGTAGGTGGTCTTGGCCCATTCTGCGTCGGCCTTGATCGGGCTCTGGATGCCATCCATCACCACGTCTTCCGGCAGCAGTACCGGAAGCTGATCTTCCGGGGTCGGCACCACGGTACCGTCCGCCAGGGTCAGCATGGGGATGGGAGCGCCCCAGTAGCGCTGACGGGAGACACCCCAGTCGCGCAGACGGTAGTTGACGGTGCGCTTGCCCTTGCCGAGCCCTTCCAGCTTGTTGGCGATGGCATCGAAGGCACCCTGGAAGTCGAGGCCGTCGAACTCGCCGGAGTTGAACAGCACGCCCTTCTCGGTATAAGCCGCTTCGCTCACGTCGACGTCACCATCAACCGGCTTGATGACAGGCTTGATCTCGAGGCCGTACTTGGTGGCGAATTCGTGGTCACGCAGGTCGTGACCCGGTACCGCCATCACGGCGCCGGTGCCGTAGTTCATCAGCACGAAGTTGGCGACCCAGACGGGCACCTTGCGGCCATCCAGCGGGTGAATGGCGTAGAGGCCGGTTGCCATGCCCTTCTTCTCCATGGTGGCCAGTTCAGCTTCGGCTACCTTGGTGTTCTTGCACTCTTCGATGAAGGCGGCCAGCTCCGGATTGTTCTGGGCTGCTTGCAGCGCCAGCGGGTGACCGGCGGCGATGCCCACATAGGTCACACCCATGAAGGTGTCCGGACGGGTGGTGTAGACCTCGAGGTGCTCGGCCTGACCGTCGATATTGAAGCTGATGTTGACCCCTTCGGAGCGGCCAATCCAGTTGCGCTGCATGGTCTTGACCATCTCCGGCCAGCCTTCCAGATTGTCGATGTCGTTCAACAGCTCTTCGGCGTAGTCGGTGATCTTGATGAACCACTGAGGGATCTCTTTTTGTTCCACCGGGGTGTCACAGCGCCAGCAGCAGTTGTCCACTACCTGCTCGTTGGCCAGCACCGTCATGTCGTTCGGGCACCAGTTGACGGAAGAGGTCTTCTTGTAGACCAGGCCCTTTTCGTAGAGCTTGGTGAAGAACCACTGCTCCCAGCGGTAGTAGTCCGGCTTGCAGGTGGCCAGCTCCCGATCCCAGTCATAGCCCAGACCCAGCATCTTCAGCTGGTTCTTCATGTATTCGATGTTTTCGTAGGTCCAGGGGGCCGGCGCCGTGTTGTTCTTGATGGCGGCGTTTTCTGCCGGCAGGCCGAAGGCGTCCCAACCGATGGGTTGCAGCACGTTCTTGCCATTGAGCCGTTGATAACGGGAGATCACATCACCTATGGTGTAGTTGCGAACGTGCCCCATGTGTAGACGACCAGACGGATAGGGGAACATGGAGAGGCAGTAGAACTTTTCCTTGTCTACTTTCTCCACCGCCTTGAAGGTTTTCTTGGCATCCCAGTGCTTCTGCACTGCTGGTTCTATGGATTGGGGAACGTATTGCTCTTGCATTGGTGACATCCGGATCTGTGAAATGAATAGATAAAACGGCTGGGAAATCCCGATAGAATACCCATATCCTGCGGCGGCAACAACCGCCAGCATCCGCCCGGTCTCGGGCCAGGTCCGGTACCCGCGAGGATTTGCAGAGCCGCAAGAGCCGCAAGAGCCGCGAGAGTCGCAACGAAGTGAGAATGGCAACCGCCGCCCGTATCCGCCGAGCCCGAGGTCAGGGTCTGGCTCGATCGGGATTCAGCAGAGGAGTGATGGCCATGGACAAACGTCGACAAGGGTATGAAGCCTTTATCGCCCAGCTCAAGAAGCAGTGGGAAGAGACGGAAGCGTTTCAGGGAGAGCGCCTCAACCGGATGATCGCCAAGGTGCAGGCCTATCTGGAGGCGGCCGGGGATCTGACCCAGGACGAGCTGGCGCTGATCGCCGAGTATGTGAAGCGGGATCTGGGCAACTATGACGAAGGGCGCAAGGATGAGCAGGTGGAGGAGTCTGCCTTCATGCTGGCGCTCAAGGACACCGCCTGGTCCTGGCTGGCAGACGTGACCGACCGCACCCAGGTGGAGTGGCAGGAGTTGGCGGACGAGCTGGAACACAAGGGGGTCTACCGGGCCGGCGACTGGGTGGGGCTCGGAGTATTGGTGTGCGATCACTGCGAGTGGCGCCATACCGTGCTGCACCCGGAGCAGCTTGGCACCTGCCCCGAGTGCGGGGCCGATGAGTATCATCGCGAGCCGCTGTCTCCTTGAGCCGCCAGACTGTGCCAAGCCATAAGCCAAACCATAAAAAGAGGCGCCCAAGGGCGCCTCTTTTGTTTATCGGGGTTATGTGGTCTTAGCCCTTGCGCGCCCAGGGGTGGGCGCGGGGGCGCAGCCACAGGGCCAGCCCCAGCAGGGCGGCGGCCAGGCCATACATGGGCCAGCTGCCAAAACGCAGATAGGGGGTCATGCCGTGGGCGGGGCGTACCTCGGCACGCAATACTCCAGCCTCGAACTGCGGGATCTGGGCGATGATGCTGCCGTCTATCTCGGTGACGATGGTGATGCCGGTGTTGGTGTCGCGCAGCAGCGGGCGGGCCAGCTCCAGGGCGCGCATGCGGGCGATCTCCATGTGCTGCCAGGGGCCGATGCTGGTGCCGAACCAGGCGTCGTTGGAGACGGTCAGCAGAAAGTCGGTATCCGGCTGCACGTTGCGGCGCACCTCGTCCGGGAAGATGATCTCGTAACAGATGGCGGCAGCAAACTTGAGCCCCTTGGCGATCAGGTTCGGCTGCACCTCGTCACCCCGGCTGAAGGAGGACATGGGCAGGTTGAAGAAGGGGGCGATGGGACGCAGCAGATCTTCAAAGGGTACGAACTCGCCGATGGGCAGCAGGTGGTACTTGTAGTAGCGGTTCTTGTGCTCGTAGTAGTAGGACTCCTTGCCTTCTGCATCCTGCACCCCCATGCCGAGCACGGTATTGAAGAAGCGCTGCTGTTTCAGATCGTAATGGATGATCCCCGCCAGCAGGCCGGTGTCGTTCACCTTCATCGCCTTGTCCAGGCTCTCCAGATAGATACCCATCTCCTTCTCGATGGCCGGGATGGCGGACTCCGGCCAGACGATGATGTCGGCATCCTGGTTCTCGCGGCTGAGATCCTGATACTTGCGCACGGTCGGCACCAGGGCCTCCGGATCCCACTTGAGGGACTGCTCGATGTTGCCCTGCACCAGCGCGACCTTGACCGGTTCACCCCGGGTCACCCAGTTGAGCTGCATCAGCCCCTGGGCGGCGCCCACCAGGGCGACGGGGAGCAGCAGCCAGGCCGGCTTGCGGTGTTGCCATACCAGCCAGAGGGCGGAGGCGGTGAGCAGCAGGGCGAGGGTGATGCCCTGCACCCCGAGAAGGGGAGCGAAGCCCTTGAGGGGGCCGTCTATCTGGGTGTAGCCGAACCAGAGCCAGGGGTAGCCTGTCATCACCCAGCCCCGCAGCCAGTCGGCCATCAGCCAGAGCGCCGGGAAGGCGAGCAGCCAGCGGCTCCAGTGGCGGCCGGCAAAGAAGCGGGCGAAGAGCCAGCAGGCCAGGGTCGGATAGAGGGAGAGATAGGCGCAGAGCCCGGCCAGCAGCACGAAGGCGGCCGGCAGCGGAATGCCGCCAAACTCCGTCATGCTGACGTGGATCCACCACTGCCCGGGCAGGAACAGACCCATGGCGTAGCCGAAGCCGCGCCAGGCTGCCTGTTTGGGGGTGGCCTTGTCCAGCAGGGCGTAAAGGCCGAGCAGGGAGGGGATCACCAGGGGCCAGTAGCCGAAAGGGGAGAAGGCCAGCACGGCGATGGCGCCGCTGGCAATGGCAAACAGGCTGGTCAGGAGTTTCGATTTCACGGGGGATCGGGGCTCGAATTGGACTGAATGGAAACACAATGGCCGACATCTTAACCGCAAACCGGGTCAACGGCGAGCCTCGCGGTCGGCGTGGGCTAAGTGGCGGTAGCGCGGCGGGAGGGAGGCAAAAAAAGCGCCCCTGACGAGAGGGGCGCGGGATGTGCGTGGGGCTGGGCGGGATCAGGACTCCGGCTGCGCCGCCGCATGATGCTCGGGGATCTTCACCTGCAACTGTTGCAGGCGACGGCGATCGGCGTGCATCACCTTGAACAGGTAGCCGTCGAGTTCGATCTCTTCACCCTTCTTGGGCAGGTGGCTGAAGGCGTGCATCACCAGACCGCCGACGGTGTCCACCTCTTCATCGCTGAACTGGGTGCCGAAGAAGTCGTTGAAGTCCTCGATCTCGGTCAGCGCGCTCACCGAGAAGACTCGCTTGCTGATGCGGCGGATCTCTTCCGGCTCGTCCTCGATGTCGTCGAACTCGTCGTCAATCTCGCCTACGATGAGCTCCAGAATGTCCTCGATGGTCACGAGACCAGAGACACCGCCAAACTCGTCCACCACGATGGCCATGTGGTAGCGCTCTTCCCGGAACTCCTTGAGCAGGCGATCGACCCGCTTGCTCTCCGGCACGATCACCGTGGGACGCAGGATCTTCTCCAGCTGGAGCGGCTCGCTGGCATGCTGGCCGCCAAACCCGAACGGCAGCAGATCCTTGGCGAGCAAGATGCCCTCCACGTGATCCTTGTCTTCGTTGATCACCGGGAAGCGGGAGTGGCCGGATTCGATGATGACCGGCAGGAACTCGTCCACCGGCTGGGACTTCTCGATGGTCACCATCTGGGAGCGGGGGATCATGATGTCACGCACGCGCAGCTCGGCAATTTCGAGCACGCCCTCGATCATGTCCTTGGTGTCCTGATCGATGAGGTCCCGCTCTTCGGCATCGGCGATGACCTCTACCAGATCGTTGCGGTCTTTTGGCTCGCCCTGGAAGAGTTGGCTGAGTTTGTCGAGCCAGGTTTTCTTCGGCGAGCCGGTACTAGGGTGATCGTCGGTCATTTTCTCTCTTGGTTACTCGTATGAACACACTTGAAATCGTTGTGGCTATATGAGGATGGGCATCGGCTGTTTCAAGACGATGACCATCCGGTTCGTTACTCTTCGTCGTTCAGATAAGGATCGGCGAAGCCCAGTTCCTGCATGATGTCGCGCTCGAGCTGCTCCATCTCCTCGGCTTCCTCGTCCTCGATATGGTCATAACCTAGCAGATGCAGACTGCCATGCACAACCATGTGAGCCCAGTGGGCCATCAGGGGCTTGCCCTGTTCGACGGCTTCGGCCTCGACCACCTGGCGGCAGATCACCAGATCCCCGAGCAGGGGCAGCTCGAGACCCGGCGGCGCCTCGAAGGGGAAGGAGAGCACGTTGGTGGGCTTGTCCTTGCCGCGATAGGTGTGGTTGAGCTCGCGGCTCTCCGCCTCGTCCACCAGGCGCACCGTCACCTCGGCCTCGGGCTGGAAGCCCAGAATGGTGCCGTCGAGCCAGCCTTGCAGCTGGGCCTCGCTCGGCAGGCCGTCCGGGCTGGCGCAGGCCAGTTGCAGATCCAGGGTCACGCTCATTGGGCACTCTCTTTGCTGGTGTTCTCGTTGCGGGGAGTGGCTGCGTTCTTCTCGGCCGCCTGCTGGGCATCGAATGCCTCGTAGGCCTGCACGATGCGGGCCACCACGGGATGGCGCACCACGTCCTTGGACTCGAAGAAGTTGAAGGAGAGACCATCGACCCCCTGCAAAACCTCCAGGGCGTGGCGCAGACCGGATTTGGTGCTGCGAGGCAAGTCCACCTGGGTGATGTCGCCGGTCACCACCGCCTTGGAGTTGAAGCCGATGCGGGTCAGGAACATCTTCATCTGTTCCGTGGTGGTGTTCTGGGCCTCGTCCAGGATGATAAAGGCGTCATTCAAGGTTCTGCCTCGCATGTAGGCGAGCGGCGCCACCTCGATGACGTTGCGCTCCATCAGCTTCTCCACCCGCTCGAAGCCCAGCATCTCGAACAGGGCGTCGTAGAGGGGGCGCAGGTAGGGGTCCACCTTCTGGGAAAGATCGCCGGGCAGGAAGCCGAGCTTCTCACCGGCTTCCACCGCCGGGCGGGTCAGCAGGATGCGGCGGATCTCCTGGCGCTCCAGGGCATCCACGGCGGCGGCCACGGCGAGATAGGTCTTGCCGGTCCCGGCGGGCCCGATGCCGAAGCTGATGTCGTGGCGCACGATATTGGCGATGTACTGGGCCTGGTTCGGGCTGCGGGGCTTGATGAGACCGCGCTTGGTCTTGACCGTGACCTCCTTGCCATACGGCAGGGAGGGGGCGGGTTCGTCGTCCTGCTCCAGCACGCGGGACTCCTGCACCGCCAGGTGCACCATCTCGGGGGTGATGTCGCTCACCTTGCTCCCCTTGAGGGGCTGGGTTTCCACATAGAGGTGCTTGAGGATGACGGCAGCCGCCTCCACCTGGGCCTGCTTGCCGATCACTTGGAAGTGGTTGTCCCGGTAGCTTATCTCGATGCCGAGACGGCGCTCCAGCTGCTTGAGGTTGTCGTCAAAGGGTCCGCACAGGCTGGCGAGGCGCTGGTTGTCGGCGGGTTCCAGATGCAGATTCAGGGTGGAGATGTGTCGGCTCAAGGTGTCCTCTTATCGGTTGTTCCCCCGCCAGGGGGCGGGGGAGAGAGTCATCAATGGGGTCTGAAGGCCGCAACGCCCAGATCATCGGGCACGTTGTCAGGACGACGGGCGAGGATCTCGCTCGGGGCCGTGGCGATGCGCAGGTTCATTTCGTCCTCGCCGCGGATGAAGCGGCCGCGCAGGGAGTAGGGGCGTACGTCGGTGATCTCCACGTCGGCGAAGCCGCCGATGAGGCGGTGCGGCCCCTCGAAGTTGACCACCCGGTTGTTCTCGGTGCGGCCACTGAGCTGCATGGGATCCATCTTGGAGGGCCCCTCCACCAGGATGCGCTGCACCGAGCCCAGCATGGCGCGGCCGATGAGCATGGACTGGTGATTGATGCGGTTTTGCAGTCGAGTCAGGCGGGCCTTCTTCACCTCCATGTCGACGTCATCGGGCAGGTCCGCGGCCGGGGTGCCGGGGCGCGGGCTGTAGATGAAGCTGAAGCTCATGTCGAAGTTGATCTCCTCGATGAGTTTCATGGTGGCCTCGAAGTCTTCGTCCGTCTCGTTCGGGAAGCCGACGATGAAGTCGGAGCTCATGGTGATGTCGGGACGCACGGCGCGCAGGCGGCGGATCTTGGACTTGTACTCCAGCACGGTGTGCGGGCGCTTCATCATGGTCAGGATGCGATCCGAGCCGCTCTGGATGGGCAAGTGCAGGAAGCTGACCACCTCGGGGGTATCACGATAGACCTCGATGATGTCGTCGGTGAACTCGACCGGGTGGCTGGTGGTGTAGCGAATGCGGTCGATGCCGTCGATGGCAGCCACCAGGCGCAGCAGTTCGGCGAAGGTGCAGACCTCCCCGTCGAAGGTCGGTCCCCGGTAGGCGTTGACGTTCTGGCCGAGCAGGTTCACTTCGCGCACCCCTTGCTGGGCGAGCTGGGCGATTTCATAGAGCACGTCATCCAGCGGCCGGCTCACCTCCTCGCCACGGGTGTAGGGCACCACGCAGAAGGAGCAGTACTTGGAGCAGCCTTCCATGATGGAAACGAAGGCGGTCGCTCCCTCGGCACGGGGGTCGGGCAGGTTGTCGAACTTCTCGATCTCGGGGAAGGCGATGTCCACCTGGGCACCGCGCCCCTCCTGCACCTGCTTGATCATGGTCGGCAGGCGGTGCAGGGTCTGGGGTCCGAAGACGATGTCCACATAGGGCGCCCGGCTGCGCAGGTTCTCCCCTTCCTGGGAGGCGACGCAGCCGCCCACCCCGATCACCAGCCCCGGTTTTTTCGCCTTGAGCTTCTTCCAGCGACCGAGCTGGTGGAACACCTTCTCCTGGGCCTTCTCGCGGATGGAACAGGTGTTGAGCAGCAGCACATCTGCCTCTTCCGGCTCCTCGGTAAGCGTGTAGCCATTGCTGGCATCCAGCAGGTCCGCCATCTTGGACGAGTCGTACTCGTTCATCTGGCAGCCCCAGGTCTTGATATGAAGTTTCTTGCTCATTGCTTCTCGTGACTGGTTTTGAAATCGGCAGGGTCAAAGGACCGGCCATTTTACTCCGCAATCCCGGTGCTGACCAGTCTGGGGCCGCCCGTCGCCATCAGGGCCGGCTTGTCGTCGGCAATTGCGCATCCCCCTCACTGTTTCTGCCGCCTCCTTGCGTTATCATGCCCCATTCGGTTCGGCCCTTGCCCCTTATCGCGGGGACTCCTTGCAGGAATCAAGTTATGGAACAGTGTGATATCGCCATCGTCGGCGCCGGCATGGTGGGCGCCGCCACCGCCTGCCTGCTGGCGGCAGAGGGGCTCTCGGTGCGGGTCATCGAGACCCGGTTGCCCGAGCCCTATGCCCCCGAGCAGTCGCTGGATCTGCGGGTTTCCGCCATCAGTCAGGCCTCGGTGGCGCTGCTGACCCGGGCCGGTGCCTGGCAATATCTGCAGCAGATGCGGCTGTGCCCCTATCGCCGGCTGGAGACCTGGGAGCTGGACGGCTTCGCTACCCGCTTCGACGCGGTGGATCTCGGGCTGCCCCAGCTCGGCTACATCATCGAAAACCGGCTGATCCAGCTCGCGCTGCTGAAAAGGATGGAGGATTTCCCGACCATCCAGACCCATACCCCGGCGGCGGTGACGAGTCTGCGCCAGGGTGCGGATGACGCCGTGCTGACCCTGGATGACGGCACCGAGCTGCAGGCGCGCTGGGTGTTGGCCTGCGATGGTGCCGAATCCCACACCCGGCGATTGGCCGGCATCGGGGTGTCGCGTTTCGAGTACCGCCAGCACTGCATGCTGATCAACATCGACACCGATTTTGCCCAGGAAGACATCACCTGGCAGCAGTTCACCCCGAGCGGCCCGCGCGCCTTCCTGCCGCTGCCGGGCCGCCATGGCTCCCTGGTCTGGTATGACAGCCCGGCCCGCATCCGGGCGCTGGCCGCCATGAGCAACGAGGCCCTGGCCGTCGAGGTGCGCCGCCACTTCCCGAGCCGCCTTGGCGGTTTCACCGTGACGGACAAGGGGAGCTTCCCCCTGGTGCGCCGTCACGCCAACGACTATCACGCCGGGCGAGTGGTGCTGCTCGGGGATGCGGCCCACACCATCAATCCGCTGGCGGGGCAGGGGGTGAACCTCGGTTTCAAGGACGTGGCCTGCTGGGCCGGGTTGCTCGGCAAGGCGGGGGCGCAGTGGCACGAGCTGGCGCTGGCCGGGCGTTACGAGGGGCGACGCCGCCCTGACAACCTGCTGATGCAGTCGGGGATGGATCTCTTCTACGGGGTCTTCAGCAACGAGATAGGCCCCCTCAGGCTTGCCCGCAACCTGGCGCTGAATCTGGCGGACAAGGCGGGCCCCCTCAAGGAGATGGCGCTACGCTATGCGCTTGGGCTGGTATGAGGCAGTGCGTGGCACTGCCAGGTGCCAATCGGGTGGCATATCAATCCGTGTGATGGTGCCAGCCGGTTTTTTATATGGCCGCGAGGAGTGATCCTGGCGGCGCAGGGGCAAAACGGCCTCAGGCAAGGGGGGAGCACACCATGAACAAGGCATTGCTGGTGATCGATTTCATCAACGACATCGCCCACCCGGACGGGCGCATCGCCGCCTCGGCGGCCCAGGTGATCGAGCAGGACGCCATTGCGCACGCCAACCAAGCGATGGCTCATGCCCGCGCTCACGGCTGGCTGGTGGTGCTCATCAAGGTGGGGTTTGACGAGGGCTATCTGCTGCAACCCAAGGGCTCCCCCATGTTTGGCCGTGCCCGGCAGTTCGGGGCCCTCTCCCTGGTGGACAGCGGCACCGACTTTCACCCGGAGCTCGATGTGCAACCCGGGGATCTGGTGCTGACCAAACCCAGGGTCAGCCCCTTCTACGGCACGGCGCTGGAGCCTGCGCTACGGGCCAATCGCATCGAGCATCTCTATGTGTGCGGCGTGAGCACCAGCTGGGCCATTCAGGGGGCGGTGCGAGATGGCCACGATCGGGACTACGCCATCACCATCCTGGAGGATGCCTGCGCGGCGGCGGATGCCGCAGAACACCAAGCTTCCCTGCGCATGCTAGGTCGCATTGCCGAGATCATCAAGGTCGCGGAGCTGGCGGAGCGGGACTGAGCCCGGCCATCTTCTCCTGCAGGCATCTCATGCACCTCATGCGGGCTCGGGGTGCGTTTCTCTCACCATGGCGAGGAAGCGATCCCGAATGGGATCGGCAAATTCCGGGTTCCACACCAGGCTGATTTCCCATTCCGACCAGGGGCCGGAGAGGGGGTAGAGGGTCACCTCCTTGCCCGCGATGAACCCCACGCTGCGCGGCAGGATGGCGTTGCCGATACCGGCGGCCACCAGGGCCACCAGGGTCTGGATGTCTTCCGCCTCCTGAATGAGACCGGTCAGCTGGTTGGCGCCGAGAAAGCGGGCGATCTGCTGGCTGAGACCCGGGCAGCGATGGCCCACCATCTGCAGCAAGGGATCGCGGATCAGCGCCCGCTCCAGGTCGAAGTCCGGCCCTGCCACCTGGGTGGGGACGGCCAGCACCAGTCTGTCCGTCAGCAACCTGTGTTCCCTCAGTTGTGGCGCATCAGGCCGTCGCATGAAGCCCAGTTGCAGCCGACCCGCCAGCAAGTGCTCCTGCTGGATGGCGGACGTGGTGTCCCGCAGGTGAACCAGCACGTCGGGGGCCTGCTGCTTGAAACGGGCCACCAGGGAGGGGGCCAGTGCGAAGCTGGAGAGCCCGAACCCGATGTTGAGGCGTCCGGCGGCACCGCTTGCCAGCGCCAGGGCATGCCGCTCGAATCCCTTGCCGTGATCCACCAGAGCCCTGGCCTGGGGCAGCAACTGGAGGCCGATGGCGGTCAGCTCGGCCCCGTGGCGGCCCCGGTTGAACAGGGTGCTGCCGAGGGCCTGCTCCAGTCCCTGGATCTGCTTGGTCAGGGCCGGTTGCGTCACAAAAAGCCGGCTGGCCGCCTCCCGGTAGTTGGCACTCTCGGCCAGCATGACGAAGGCCTGCAATTGTCTCAGGTCGAATCTCATTCCATTTGGTTATCCAATGTGGCGATTTATTGATTATAAATTATCTAATCTCCTTGTTCTAATGGTCTCGAAACGGGCCTGCTTGCCCGCTGTTCAGCCACAAGGAGTCATGTCATGTCGAGCGAACGCTATCTGTTCTTGATCAAGGGGAGCCTGGTGATGGCTCAGCCGCTGGCCGCACCGGAGACCGGGGAGCTGCTGACCAGCCTGTTGCAGCAGGGGTTCGTCGTCGCCCCCTTGCCGGTGTGGGCCAGCAATGCGGAGCAGGCGCTCGCCTGTTACGAGGCCGCTGCCCAGCGGCAGGTCTTCGCCGATGCGCTGGCGGGGAGAGCCCTGTGAGCGCGGTGCGCGTGAGGGCAGCGGCCCTGCTGCTGGACATGGACGGGACCTTGGTCCACTCCACCGGCGACGTGGAAGTCGTGTGGCGGCGCTGGTGTCAGCACCATGGGCTGGATCCCGATCCCGTGCTCGCCATGTGTCACGGCGTGCGCTCACGGGAGGTGATAGGGGCCCTGGCTCCCCAGCTGGACATGGCGGTGGAGGTGGCCCTGCTCGACGATCTGGAGATGGAATACGCTGCGGCGCCGATGCCCCTGGACGGTGCCCGGCGACTGCTCGAACAGCTGCCGCCGACGCACTGGGCGCTGGTGACCTCCGCAAGCCGGAGGGTGGCAGAGCACCGGCTGCTGCACGCCGGATTGCCGCTGCCCCGTCTCCTGGTGTGCGCCGGGGATGTGGTACGGGGCAAGCCGGATCCCGAGCCTTATTTGCTGGCTGCCAGCCGGTTGGGACTGGCTCCGGCCGATTGCCTGGTGTTCGAGGATGCGCCAGCGGGCATCGCCAGCGCCCTGCAGGCGGGTTGCCAGGTGGTGCAGATGGGGGGAACAAGGCGGTATGACGACAGGCTCAAGGGCTGGCTGCGGGACTG
Source organism: Aeromonas sp. QDB30 (assembly GCF_027707645.1). NCBI lineage: Bacteria > Pseudomonadati > Pseudomonadota > Gammaproteobacteria > Aeromonadales > Aeromonadaceae > Aeromonas > Aeromonas sp. QDB30. The sequence continues at coordinate 96,343 of NZ_JAPCIY010000004.1, forward strand.
GCGCGGGATCGAGATCGAGGTGGCATCGGACGGGCTCCATCTTCATCTGCCCGCCCCGCAGCCGGCAGAGGCCGGATGATGACGACAAGAGCCACGCCATTCAGGTGCCGCAAGATTGCCCGACGCTGGGGGAAGCCTGCTCAGGCGAGTAGCGTTCCACCCGGTTGCGGCCATTGTGCTTGGCCAGATAGAGCGCCTGATCGGCGCGAGAGAGCAGCTCGTCCAGATTGAAGGGGCCCTCTCTCTGGGAGGCGATACCGATGCTGACCGTGATGCAGACGGCGGGCTCGGCTCCATTTTCTTCCCCTGGCTGCGCGACGATTTTTCGCAGCCGCTCGGCCACCGCCATGGCCTGCTCCTCGCTGAGGCCGGGCAAGATGGCCACGAATTCCTCTCCCCCCAGGCGACAGAAGAGGTCCCCGGTCGAAGCTGGTCGCGCACTCGGGCCGCGAAGCCGCTCAACTGGTTGTCCCCCTCTTCGTGACCGTGACGATCATTGATGCGTTTGAAATGATCGATGTCCAGCATGCAGATCGCCACAGGGTAGCGCTGCACCGTGAGGTGCTGGAGCAGTTCATTGGCGGCCGACCAGAAGCCGGCCCGGTTCAGCGCACCGGTCAGGTGATCGTGGTGGGCCAGGTGTTTCATCTCCCGCAGCAGGCTGTTGCGGGCCGCCATGATGCTGGCGGCGGTCAGGGGGGTGAGAGCGATCAGCATGACCCCTATCCGGACGGAGAACATCCAGTACTGGGTCTGGACATCGTGATTGATGACGAGGTGGCCGTTTGAGAGGGCGATCAGGATCAGGGTGCTGTAACCCAGGGTCAGCAGGCTGGTGGCGAAGACGGAGTAGGTGACGGCGCACCAGAGCAGTGCCGGTACCGGGAAGGCGATGGATCCCGGCCCCTCGATGAGCAGGGTGAGCAGCAGGGAGGCCACCAGGCTCAGCAGCGGCATCAATCCGGTCCAGGAGAACTCGGTGCGGTAGAGGAGGGTACGCCAGGGGGGCACGCTGTCATGGGGAGGCAGTGTCAGGAGCACCGGCAGTATGGTCATGTAGTTCACCAGCTCGCTGGCAAACCAGAAGCCCAGCCCGTAGAGCGGGGGGCCCAGAGACAGGATGGGATTGATGATGGCGCCGACCACGCCGGCGGCGAGGGAGGCGGCCAGGGTGTTTCGCAGCAGGAGCACGAGGGAGGTGGGGCGCCTGAGGAGCTTGTCGGCAGGCGCGAGCCGATGCATCAGCAGATACCCGACGCCGATGCCGGCCAGGTTGCCGCAGGTCAGCAGGATGGTTTTGAACAGGGGCTCGCCGGTGAAGAGGGCGGCGAGAAAAAAGCCCAGTATGCCGCCGGCCCAGCCCGCCGGGGTGGCCAGGCGTGGATAGCGCACCATGCAGCCGAGCAGGACCGCATTGGCAGGCCAGAAGGCCGCCAGCAGGTTGGGGGGGCGGGTGAAGATGCCGATTAGCGAGAACAGCAGTACCAGGGCGGCGACACACAACAGAGCGGACAAGGGCGTCAATGTGCATGAGGTACGTTGGCGTGCGATGTCCCCCATGGGGACCTCCTGACAAGAGAGGGTTTGCTCAGAGTATGGCTGGCACGTGACAAGGGTGAACGTGTGAGAGAAGAAAACGCCCCCTGGTGGAGGGGGCGTGAAGGCTTACTTGAAGACCCGGAAACGCACCTCGTCGTCGATGAAGGTCTTGTCGCCGGCAGGTTGCTCTATGCTGCCAAAAGGCATCTGGGCACGGAGCAGCCAGCTGGCGGGCAGGTCCCACTCCTTGCGCACCGCATCGTCGATGAGCGGGTTGTAGTGTTGCAGGGAGGCGCCGATGCCCTCCTGGGCCAGGGTGGTCCAGACCGCGAACTGGGCGATCCCGGTGGCATGTTCGGACCAGATGGGGAAGTTGTCGGCATAGAGAGCGAATTTCTGCTGAAGATCCTCGATGACGGCGGTGTCTTCGAAGAAGAGCACGGTGCCAGCCCCGGCGCGGAAGCTGTCGTTGATCTTGGCTTCACTCTGGGGATAGGCCTCCGGCGGCACTATCTTCTTGAGCTCCGCCTTGACGATGTCCCACAGCTTGTGGTGCTGCTCGCCGAACAGGATGACGGCGCGGGAACTCTGGGAGTTGAACGAAGAGGGGCTGTGCTTGACGGCATCCTTGATGAGGGCGGTCAGCTGGGCCTCGGAGTGGGTCACCCGGTTGCCCAGGGCATAGATGGTACGACGTGCTTTGATCTGTTCGATAAACGGACTGCTCATAACATCTCCTTGGTTGATGAATCATCACCGCCAGCGTTGCCGACAAAGGTCATCTGGCTCCGATTTCTCGAGTCATCGACTATAACACCTTGCGGGCAATAAACCGTCAACGACGAGTAATGACTGTTTCTACTTTTTATGGATATTCACATGACGGATGTGAATATGGCCGCGAGACACCTTGATATCCGACATTCCGCACCTGATTTAGGAATAAATTTGCCGATAGCGCTCACCCAATACCTCCAAAATGATCTGCTGGTCTCCTGTTAGCTCCGTTACTTGTGGCGGAGCTTCTCCCAGTCGATATTCATGGATGCCACCAAAGCGCAAAAAGATCCAACGGGCCGTCGGCTGCTGGGTCGGTTTCTTTTTCATATCCGCCACACTGCGATTCTGCTCCACTAATCCCTGCCGGATCCGGTGCTCCAACGCTGCGTAAATCATCAGGCTACAGGTCATCACCATGAGCAACGCTTCAATCCGCTCCGGCTTTTTCAGGTACAGTGAGGAGGTTAAAAACTCCGGGCTCTTGAGAAAACGAAAGCCCCGTTCGACATTCTGCTGCGCTTTATAGGTGGCCAAAAGTTCGGCCATGGTCAGCGTATCGCTGTGGTCATTGGTCGCCAGGATGAACACCCCGGTCTG
>NZ_JAPCIY010000005.1:0-99163 GCF_027707645.1 Aeromonas sp. QDB30
TGGCATATGGATTTAGGGACTCAGAATACTTTTTTCTGAAAATCAAGGCGGCCTTCCCCGGAAAGCCGCGATGAACCTTTTTTTATGGCTTGCAGGCAGCGCCCTCTTGGGGCGCGCCGGGATCAATGCTCGGCCAGCAGGGGCTCTCCCTCCTGGCGTTTGTCGTGGATGGCAAAGCGATCGACCAGGGTGGCACTGGCGTCGTTCAGGCCGATGACCGCCACCTCTTTCCCCTCACGGCGGAACTTGATGACCACCTTGTCGAGGGCCGTGATGGCGGTGATGTCCCAGAAGTGGGCGTGCGTCAGGTCGATGACCACCTTCTCCACTTCCTCCCTGAAATCGAAACCGGCCAGGAACTGCTCGGCGCTGGCAAAGAAGATCTGGCCCCGCACCAGATAGGTACGCACGGCGCCGCTGCGCTCGCTGTCGCTCTTGACCAGCATGACGCGGGCAACCTTGTGGGCGAAGAAGAGGGAGGCGAGCAGCACCCCCACGAAGACCCCGAGTGCCAGGTTGTGGGTCGCGACCACCACGGCGACGGTGGTTACCATCACCAGGTTGGTGGAGAGGGGGTGGCTCTTCAGGTTGCGTACCGACTCCCAGGAAAACGTGCCGATGGAAACCATGATCATCACGGCCACCAGGGCTGCCATGGGGATCTGACGGATCCACTCATCCATGAAGACCACCATCAGGATGAGCAGGGTCCCCGCCACGAAGGTGGAGAGGCGGCCGCGGCCACCGGATTTGATGTTGATGACGGACTGGCCAATCATGGCGCACCCCGCCATGCCTCCCAGCAGACCGGCGCCGATGTTGGCGATCCCCTGACCCTTGCACTCGCGGTTGCGATCGCTTGGGGTGTCGGTCATCTCGTCGACGATGGCTGCCGTCATCATGGACTCGAGCAGTCCCACCACCGCCAGCCCCGCTGAATAGGGGAAGATGATGGCCAGGGTCTCCAGATTGAGGGGCACGTCGGGCCAGAGGAAGACCGGCAGGGTATCGGGCAGCTCGCCCATGTCGCCCACGGTACGGATGTCGATGCCCAGGGTGATGGCCACCGCCGTCAGGATGACGATGCACAGCAGGGGGGAGGGGAGCAGTTTGCCCACCACGGGAACGAGCGGGAACAGATAGATGATGCCAAGCCCGGCCGCGGTCATGGCGTAGACCTGCCAGGTGACGTTGGTGAGCTCGGGCAGCTGGGCCATGAAGATAAGGATGGCCAGGGCGTTGACGAAGCCGGTCACCACGGAGCGGGAGACGAATCGCATCAGGCTGCCGAGCCTGAGGTAGCCCGCCGCTATCTGGAAGAGGCCGGTGAGCAGGGTGGCCGCCAGCAGATACTGCAGGCCATGTTCCTTGACCAGGGTCACCATCAGGAGCGCCATCGCGCCGGTGGCGGCGGAAATCATGCCGGGACGACCGCCGACGAAGGCGATGACCACGGCGATAGAGAAGGAGGCATAAAGGCCGACCTTGGGGTCGACGCCCGCAATGATGGAGAAGGCGATGGCCTCCGGGATCAGCGCCAGGGCGACGACGATGCCCGACAGCAGATCGCCCCGTATGTTGGAGAACCACTCTTGTCTTGCACGTTCCAGCATGGGGATTTTCTCGCTCGTTGAGGATCCATGGCCACAGGCCCGCAAATCAGGGGAAATGGCGGGGATCACAGGGTTGGATTGGCTGTTGATGGCCGGGTAAACCGGCCGGTCGGCATAACCGGAGTCAGGCGGCAGAAGCCGCACAGGGCAGGGTCAGGGCGGCGTGACGGCCACCCCAGAGCACATAACAGGCATAAGGGGCGCATGTTAACAGCCGGTGCCAGGCCGGGGAAGCCCGGATTGTTTTATCTAGCACAAGAGCAGCCAACATAGACCAAGCAAGGGGGCTCTGTCGCTTTCATCGGAGTGCCCGATGTGGTTATGGCGATAGCGAGGGGGGCAACACCATGGGACCGGCCACCGTACGGGCGGCCTCGTCACCTCGCAGTACCCGTACTATCTCGAGAGCGAACTCGATAGCGGTACCCGGGCCCTGGCTGGTGATCAGGCGATGGGCTTCATCGGTCACTACCCGCGCCGTGCTCAATTGTGTCGCGGGCAGACGGGCCTGAAAGCCCGGATGGCAGGTGGTGCTCGCATCCCCCAGCAAGCCGTGATGGTGCAGTACCACGGCGGGTGCGGCGCAGATGGCGGCGCGCCAGCGGCCGAGGCCTGCCTGCTCCCGTAGCAGGTCGATGGCGAGGGGGGTGTCGCGGATCACTTCGCTGCCGGGCAGACCGCCCGGCACGACCATGGCATCGAAGTCACGGGTGGTCAGCTCGTCGAGATGGCAATCCGCCACCAGTTGCACCCCGCGAGAGGCGAGGATCTGGCGCGCTCCGGTGGGGCAACAGGAGGCCAGCACCACATCGATGCCACCCCGAACCAGGGTATCGACGATGGCAACCGTCTCTATCTCTTCCGACCCGGGGGCCACCAATACCAGTACGCTCATCTAGCACTCCTTGCTTGCCAGCTGCTCTGCTCAGCGCTTCTCTTTGACGGCCTGATAGAGGCCCTGATTGACCGGCACCGCGATACCGTGAAGGGCGGCCTTGCCCAGCAGGAAGCCGGTGATGGCTTCGATCTCGGTCTCGCGGCCTTGTTCCATGTCTTGATACATGGAAGAGTAATTGTCGGCGGTGAGCTCCACCACCATCATGACACGGCGCAACAGCTCTTCGCTGCCGGTAGGCTGACCTTCGGCCCGCATGACGTCAGCCACTTCCACGCAGATTTGCTGCAGGGCATCGGCAAAACGCGGACCGGCCAATTCGCCGTTCTTGAGCTTGTAGAGCGCGGTGAGGGGATTGATGGCGCAGTTGACGGCGAGTTTCTGCCACTGGCGTGTCAGGATCTGCTCATCCCAACCGGCCTGACCCAGGGCGCTGGCCAGCTCGTCGGCGAGGTGGGCATGGGCACGGGCCGCTTCGTTGACAGGGCCCAGCCAGGTCTCCCCCTTGCCGGTGTGGCGGAACACGAAGTGGCCGCTCTGCATGGCGCCATGGCTGGTGACGCCGGCGATCACCGGATTGTCGGGGAAGAGTGCGACCACCTGATCGGCGATCCCCATGCCGTTGTGCAGCAGCACGATGGGCACCCCTGCCGCCAGTTGCCCGACCAGGGGAGTGAGGGCCGATATCACCTGCCCCGCCTTAGTCATCACCAGCAGGCGTTTGATGCTGCCCGGCTTGTCGATGAAGGCGCGTTCGATGGCCAGGAGCTGGGTATGCCCCTCAAGGGAGGTAAAGTCGACGCCGGGGTGCAAGGTGGCACGATGGCGCTCGCGCAGCAGGAGGCGGGTTGCTTGGCCGCTTTGGGTCAACAGGGAGGCGAAGACGCCGCCCAGGGCGCCGCAGCCCAGCAAGGTCCACTCGGGAGAGACAGGGTGACCGCGTGTTTTCAGGTTGTTGTCGCGTAATCCGCTTGGCATGAAGAGGCTCGATCATGGGAAGGGCTGCCATCCTGTCAACCGCCAACCCGGGATAAGGGAAGATGTCGCTTGGTGAATACCTGGAACCGGTGCATGAGCTGGCTGTCGGGTCGTGCTCAAGGCTCATGCGCAGCCAGGGAGCCTCATGTATGCATGACCATACGGGTTCCTGGGCTGCACTTCACCGAGTGTCGGACCTCTCGCGACCGCTCCTGGACGGGTTCTAACGGGTCTCACCATTCCTGTGCGCAGGGGATTCTAGCAGAGCAATCCCATCGAAATCAGCAAATTTGCCCGTTTTCTGGTAGATTTGCCCACCTGTCAGCACAACCTGAAGTACAGCATGAGGAGCCCGGCTATGCCGTCATTCGATATTGTCTCTGAAGTCAAAATGAACGAGGTGTTGAACGCCGTTGATAACGCCAACCGTGAACTGGCGACCCGTTTCGATTTTCGTGGTGTGGAAGCCAGCTTCGAATTGAACAAGGAAGAAGTAAAGCTGGAAGCCGACGCCGATTTCCAGCTCAAGCAGATGGTCGAGATCCTGCGCGGCGCCCTGCTCAAGCGCCAGATCGAGAACAGTTCCATGGACGTGGGTGACAGCGTCCACTCCGGCAAGCGTTTCCACCTGACCGTGAAGTTCAAGCAGGGGATCGACAAGGAAGTGGCCAAGAAGCTGGTGAAGCTCATCAAGGATTCCAAGATCAAGGTGCAGGCCGCCATCCAGGGCGACGAGGTGCGGGTCACCGGCAAGAAGCGCGACGATCTGCAAGAGACCATGGCGCTGGTGCGTGGCGCCGAACTGGGCCAGCCGATGCAGTTCCAGAACTTCCGCGATTGATGGCGAACGGGGAGGGCGCGGCTCTCCCCCCACTGCCAGCATGAGGGCATAAAAAAACCGGAGCAGCTGCTCCGGTTTTTTTGTGTCCGTGTGACGAGTTCGATTAGAACTTGTAGGTCACGGAGAAGTAGTGGCTGAAGCCAGAGCTCTTCCACGGGGTACCGTCGTAGGCGGTGGAACCGTCTTTGGTGCCGTAGGCATCCATGAAGTACTTCAGGCCGTAACCGACGGCGTAGCGGTCGGAGTGCCAGTAGATACCGTGGAAGGTAGCCAGGTTGTCGCTGGTACGGTCAGCACGGTTGTGGGTGTCCAAGTCGAAGGCGTAGTCCAGGTAACCCTGATAGGAGACGAAGCTGCCGTTGCTGAAGGTGTAGAAAGGCTTGAACCAGTTCATGGCGAACCAGTAACCGTTCCACTCACCCTCTTCTTCGGTGAAGAACTGGTTTTCGGTGGCGTGACGAGCATACAGGTTCATGCCCACTTTGCCGAACCAAGGCACTTGTACATCAGCACCCAGACCGATCATGTTTTCCATCTGGTTGTCGCCGATGTTGTTCAGAGAGGCGATGTAAACCTCTTGCACCGGACCGAAGGAGAGATCTTTACCAGTCAGCGCATCCAGAGACATACGCGGCGCAAACTTCATGAACAGGTTCTGACCCTTGTGCTTGTCGCTGTGACGGGAGTCGAAGATATCGAAAACGTCGACGTAACCGTACAGGTCAAACAGGCCGGAGCGACCACCAAACTCCATTTCGAAGTAGGTGTCGTTGTAATCTTCAGCACCTGCAGTGAAAGGACGTTGGTCGATGGTGTGCATCACGTTGAACTGCATCCACTTGTAGTCATTCTTGTGGATGTCACCGCTGTAGTCAGCAGCGAAGGCCGGAGTGGCGGAGGCAGCCAGCAGACCGGCAGCGATCAGAGTCTTGGTAAATTTGGCCATTTTATTGGTCTCTTGTGCGTTAGTTGAGGTTTTCCGTAGCCTGCCCACAAGGAGCGGAAGGGATTCTAGCCAAATAAATTCAGCGGATAAACAAGCACCAGGGAACTTTGTCAGGATTTGTGAATCTAATCACCCCCTAAAATGCGCAAACGCTTGCTATTTGTGCGTTTGTGGTGACAAGGTGCTGCCTCGTTTGGCAACCATGATGATCAGGAGCATCACCGGAATGCCGAGCAGACTGGTGCCGATGAAGAAGTGGCTGTAGCCGATCTGCTCCACCACGCGACCAGAAAACCCCGCCAGCAACTTGGGCAGCAACAGCATGATGGAGCTGAACAGGGCGTACTGGGTGGCGGAGAAGGCGACGTTGGTGAGGCTCGATAGATAGGTTACAAACGCAGCCGTCGCTATGCCGGCGCTGAGGTTGTCCAGCGAGATGATCAGAGTCAGCAGCTCCAGGTTGTGGCCCACTTCGTTGAGGAGAGCGAACAGCAGATTGGTGCTGGCGGTCAGCACGGCGCCGAGGAACAGGATGCGCAGGGTGCCAAAGCGCATCACCAGCACGCCCCCGAGCGCGGCTCCCACCAGCGTCATGATGACACCATAGACCTTGGTGATGGTGGCCACTTCCGTCTTGCTGAACTGCAGATCCACATAGAAGCTGTTGGACATCACCCCCATCACCACGTCCGAGATGCGATAGCAGGCGATAAGCCCGAGGATCAGCAGGGCCGAGGAGCCGTAGCGGCGAAAGAAGTCGGCGAAGGGACACCAGATGGCCTCGTAGGTCCAGGCCCCCAGCCCGGCCAGCGTGGGTGACCAACCCCGTGCCAGCAGGGTGGCCTTGCGCGCCATCTGCTGCTCGTCCTGACTCTTGAGATCGATCTGCGGCTCGTGACTCATCAGGGTGGTGAGGATGCCAAGAGACATCAGCCCTCCCATCAGCAGATAGGTGAGCTGCCAGCCGCGATAGTCATAGCCGCTGTTGCTGCCGAGCCAGGCCGCCAGCGCCAGCGCCCCCGCTCCCGCCATGATCATGGCGAGTCGATACCCCGTCATATAAGAAGCGGCCATGGCCGCCTGCAGCCGCTCGGGAGCGGATTCGATGCGATAGGCATCGATGACGATGTCCTGGGTGGCAGAGGAGAAAGCCACCAGCAGGGCGAAGAGGGCCAGCTGGGCGAGCTGGGTCTTGGGATCGCAATAGGCCATCCCCACCAGGGAGAGGGCGATCAGCACCTGGGAGAACAGCATCCAGCTGCGTCGTCGCCCAAGCAGCCGTGACAGCAGGGGCAGGGGCAGCCGATCCACCAGAGGCGACCACAGCCACTTGAAACCGTAGGCCAGCGCTACCCAGCTCATGTAGCCGATGTCGGTCAGGCTGACATCCGCCTCGCGCAGCCAGAACGAGAGGGTGCCAAAGACCAGCAGCAAGGGCAGGCCGGAGGAGAATCCCATGGCGAACAGGATGAGTACCCGCGCTTCCAGATAGACGGCGAGGGCATCTCGCCAGCGGGTGGCGCGGCCCGGTGTGTGACTGGGCGGGCGGAGATTGTTCAACAGCCTGACTCCTCTGGGAAAAGGGGGTCATTTTGTCAGGTTCGGCAGGCGTAGCCAAGGCAAGCCGAGTGGCGGGCGGCAGGTTTCAGGGACGTGGGCCGATGCAGTGGTGCGGGCAGGGGCCCTCGTCGGCGAGAAAATTGGCGCAGGCCATGAGTTGCAGGCGCAGCGCGTCATCACAGAGGAGGCGCTGCTCATCCCACAGGTGCAGGCTGTGAAGCAGATGCCAGAACACACCTTCCTGTGCGTTGGCGGGGGTTTTGTCCATGGGGATCACGCAGAGCGCCTGCCAATGGGAGAGGAGCTGCCAGCTCAAGTCTTCCAGCTGCTGGTAGGGAATCTTGCGTGCCAGAAAATGGCGAACCGCCTGTGCCAGCGGGTCGGCGTGTTGGGTTATGTAATCATGACAGGTCACCGGCTCCTCCTTCTGGTTCTGCTCCCCGATGCGTGGCACACATCGGGGAGCAGAGTATAGAAAAAGAGACCGGTGACCCGTTCAGGGACGCGGTGGAATGTGATCCGGGCCGCGTTATTTGTCCGCGAGCAGCACCACTTTCTTCAGGATGATGGGGCTGGTGGGGACGTCGTTGGCACGCAGGATGGAGCTGTAGCCGGTCTGGACCTGGGCCAGTTTGTCCAGCACCTCCATCCCCTTCACAACCTGGCCGAACACGGTGTAACCGGCGCCGGCATTGGCGTTGAGGTTGTCGTTGTCCACCAGATTGAAATAGAACTGGCGAGTGGCGCTGTCGACCGCCTGGGTGCGGGCCATGGCGATGGTACCGCGCTTGTTGGGCAGGCCGCCTCTGGACTCGTTGACCACGGGATCGAAGGTCGGCAGGGGCTGGAACTGCTGGTTGTAGCCCCCACCCTGCACCACGAAGTTCTGGATCACCCGGTGGAACAGGCTGCCGTCATAGCTGCCGTCTGCCACGTAGCGCAGGAAGTTCTTCACGGTCTGGGGTGCCTGTTTGGGGGCCAGCTCCACGACGATGGTGCCATGGTTGGTCTCCATCTGGACTTTTTGACCGGCAAAAGCCAGGGGGGCGATTAAGGTGATCAGTAACCAGAGTTTCTTCATTTATATGTCCTCGCTCAGCTCGGCTGGCCCTTGAGATAACCGCGCAGCGCCTCGTCGGCCATGATCTGCTGCAGCACGCTGCCCAGTTGCTGGTTCAGGGTGGATTCCAGATCGGCCATGCTCGGCTCGCCCGGGCTCTCTTTGCTGGAGGACATGTTGAACTGCTTGGTCAGCTTGCTGCCCTGGAAGTCGGCAATCACCTGCAGGCTGACGCGGGACTTGGTGACATAGGTGAAGGTCTTCTCTTCCACGGTGACGGCGGCAGTGGAGATGGCCAGCGTCAGGTTGGTGGTGCCGCTGTTGCCCACTTCCAGGCCCTGGCTGCGCAGCCCTTCCGCCAGTTTTTCAGCCAGCAGGCTGTTGAGAGGCTGACTGCTGTTCACCAGCACAGGCGCCTTCTCTTTCTTCTTGATGGAGAAGACATAGGCGGCTTCACGCTTGTCCACCCCTTCCATGGTGATGCGGTTGCCGGAGTAGTACTGCTGGTTGGAGGGGATGACTTGCGGGTTGAGCAGGGCGCTCTCGGGCCAGTGAGTAGCACAACCGCCCAATACCAGAGCAGCCAGCAGCAAGAGTGACTTTTTCATCATGGGTTTCCTTTAGCTTTATCTTTAGCGTTTGATGGCTTTCAAAATAACGAATTTGCTGTTCGACGCAACGACTTGTGCGTTGCCAAACAGGCGCTTGAGTTTGTTGTGATAGTCCAGATGACGGTTGCCTACTATCCAGAGTTCGCCCCCCTGAGGCAACACCCGGTGGGCATCGCTGAACATCTGCCAGGCGATGTGATCGGTGATCGCCTGCAACTGATGGAAGGGGGGATTGCAGAGGATCCTGTCCGCTGCCCCGACGGGAACGTCATCGAGACAGTTGTTGACCATGAAGTGGGCACGGGGCAGGGCATCGGGCTGGTTGTGCTCGACGTTGAGCCGTGCGGACGCTACCGCCATCCGGGATTCGTCGATGAAGGTCACCTCCACCTCGCTGTCGCGCGCGAGCAGGGAGAGCCCGAGCACGCCGTTGCCACATCCCAGATCGATCACTCTGCGGGCACTGTGGATGGGCAGGTTGTCCAGCATGAAGCGGGCGCCGATATCCAGGCTGGTGCGCGAGAACACGTTGGCATGGTTGTGGATGAGCATGTCGGTGCCTTCCAGCGGCCAGACGGTCGGGAAGGGACTGGTCAGGGACGGGCGCTCGGCGGCCGGGGTGCAATGAATGAGGCGCGCCTTCTTCCAGGCGAGCGAGGTGCGGGTCTCCCCCAGATACTTCTCGAACAGCTTGAGGGTGGAGGTGTGGATGTCCTTGGCCTTGCCGGCAGCAATGATGCGGGTCGCGGGGGTCACGACCCCGCGCAGGGAAAGCAGTTGCTGCTCCAGCAGCGCCTGATACTTGGAGACCTTGATCACCACCAGGGCGGGGGCATCGGGCAGGGGGGCCAGCGCATCCTGCAGGGTGATGGCGTGGGGATCCAGCCCGTTTTCCGCCAGGTTGGTCAGGGTGGCCCGCTCGCTGATGTGGGAGTCGGTCACGCAGACGGGGGCGTGGGCATGCAGATAGCCGGCCAGGGCGCCGAAGCCGTCGTTCATGATGATGACGGGGCCGTCAGGTGCCTGCTGCGATTCGGCAAGGTGGCTTATCAGGTACTCGTCCGCCGCATCCCAGGCCTGCAGGGGATCCTGGCTCTGCCGCGGGTAACGATACAGGGTCAGGCGGCAGTGGGCCGTGTCGAGCAGGGTTTGCATAGGCAAGAGTCCAACGTGTGATTGATGAATGGCGACCGTCTGCCCCGTGTTGCCCGGCAGCGGTGAAAGTGGCGCTATTCTAGCGGCGGCGGAGAAATTCACCAGTCCGGTGCGGCGAGAGCGAGCGGATCCTTCGTACCTGATGCATCGGGCGCACAACCCTGGCTACAATGGCCGGATATTCAACGAGGAGTCCTTACCGTGAGCATGCAACAACAGATAGAGGCCAAGCTGGCCGCCGCGCTCTCCCCGAGCCACCTGGAAGTGATCAATGAAAGCTACATGCACAGGGTGGCACCGGGCTCCGAAAGCCACTTCAAGGTAGTCGTGGTGAGCCAGGCGTTTGAGGGACAGCGTTTGCTGGGTCGCCATCGTCAGGTGAACGGGGTGCTGGCCGACGAGCTGGCGGGAGCCATTCATGCATTGGCGCTGCATACCTATACCGAATCCGAGTGGCAGGCCCGGGAGCAGGCGCCAAAGACGCCGGGTTGCGTCAGCAAATCCCCCTTTGCGTGAGCCGTTGGACCTTCTGATGGCGCCTTCCTCGGGCCATTAACAGCGCTATCACGAATGGTGTGCAGCCAGGGATGAGGGGGAGGAGCATTATTTTTTCTAATCCTTTTCCTCATGCCTGAAAAATACCCCTATATGGTTAGTTTTGCGAAAAGTCCTTTAAAACCACGGTTTGCAAGGACGTGCGCGAAATATTCAGTGAAGGTTAATTTTGTGATAGGGCGGGGATTTTCCCCATTTGGCGTGGCGGCTAACTCGCCTAAGGTGGTAAACTCAGGCGCTTTTGAATGATCCTGTATGTTGCTGATTTGTTTATTTCTTCGACAGCTTTCCGCGATGTTGACGGGCTCATTCAACAACTCGTCGTGATGTATTTCTCGGCGCTAACCAACCTGTCTTCCCTTAACGGTAGTGCAAGTGAGTATGATTACAATTAAAAGAGGACTGGACATCCCCGTGCTGGGTGCTCCGGAGCAAGTAATCTACGATGGCCCGGCCATCACCCGTGTTGCTACACTCGGCGAAGAGTTCGTGGGGATGCGTCCTACTATGTTTGTCAAAGTAGGTGATCGCGTCATTAAAGGTCAGGAGCTCTTCGAAGATAAGAAGAATCCCGGCGTTAAATTCACGGCCCCTGCCACCGGTGTGGTTTCTGAGATCAACCGTGGTGCCAAGCGTGTTCTCCAGTCCGTCGTCATCGACATCGATGGGTCCGACGAGCAGGTGACCTTTGCGCATTTTGCCTCCGCCGAGCTGGCACAGCTCGAGCGCAGCAAGGTGCAGGAGATCCTGGTCGCATCAGGCCAATGGACCGCGCTGCGTACCCGCCCGTTCAGCAAGGTGCCGGCCGTGGGCTCCACCCCGCGCGCCATCTTCGTCACCGCCATGGACACCAACCCGCTGGCCGCCAGTGCGGAGCTGATCATCAAGGAACAGGCCCAGGCCTTCCTCGACGGTCTGGCCGTGCTGACCCGCCTGACCGATGGTACCGTCCACGTCTGCAAGGGCGAAGCCAGCCTGCCGCACTCCTCCCTGGCCCAGGTCAAGGAAGCCGTGTTCGTCGGTCCGCATCCCGCCGGTCTGCCGGGCACCCACATCCACTTCCTGGATCCGGTCGGTGCCAACAAGGTGCAGTGGCACATCAACTATCAGGACGTGATCGCTTACGGCAAGCTGTTCACCACCGGCCAGATCTTCACCGACAAGGTGATCGCCCTGGCTGGCCCGAACGTCATCAAGCCGCGTCTGCTGCGTACCCGTCTGGGTGCCAGCCTCAGCCAGCTGACCAACAACGAGCTGCGTGCGGACGAAAACCGCATCATCTCCGGTTCCCTGCTGAGCGGTGCCAAGGCCGAAGGGGTCCATGACTACCTGGGTCGCTTCCACAACCAGGTGAGCGTGCTGGGCGAAGGCCGTGAGAAAGAGTTCATGGGCTGGGTCAAACCCAGTGCCAACAAGTTCTCCATCACCCGTACCACCCTCTCTCACCTGATGAAGGGCAAACTCATCAACTTCACTACCACCACCAACGGTAGTGATCGCTCCATGGTGCCTATCGGCAACTATGAGCGCGTGATGCCGCTCGACATCCTGCCGACCCTGCTGCTGCGGGATCTGATCTCCGGTGACACCGACAGCGCGCAGGCGCTCGGCTGCCTGGAGCTGGATGAGGAAGATTTGGCGCTCTGTACCTTCGTCTGCCCCGGCAAGACAGAGTACGGCCCCGTCTTGCGTGAGTGCCTGACCAAGATCGAACTGGAAGGTTAAGCGATGAGTTTCAAGCAACTTCTTGAAAATATGGAACATCACTTCGAGCCGGGTGGCAAGTACGCCAAGTACTATGCCCTGTTCGAAGCGGCGTACACCCTGTTTTATACCCCGGGTTCCGTGACCCGCAATGCCGCCCACGTCCGTGATGCGATCGATCTGAAGCGCATGATGATCATGGTGTGGCTGGCTGTGTTCCCGGCCATGTTCTGGGGCATGTACAACGTCGGCAACCAGTCTATCGCCGCCATCGCCCACATGGGCAGCGCGGCCGGTGCCGATTCCTGGCAATACGCCCTGGCCACCCTGTTCGGTGCCTCGCTGGATCCGGCCGTCGCCGGCATCGGCAGCAAGATGCTGATCGGTGCGGCGCACTTCTTCCCGATCTACATCACCGTCTTCATCGTCGGTGGTTTCTGGGAAGTGTTGTTCGCCATGGTGCGCAAGCACGAGATCAACGAAGGCTTCTTCGTGACCTCCATCCTGTTCGCCCTGATCGTGCCGCCCGAGCTGCCCCTGTGGCAAGCTGCCCTGGGTATCACCTTCGGTGTGGTGCTGGCCAAGGAAGTGTTCGGTGGTACCGGCAAAAACTTCCTGAACCCGGCGTTGGCGGGTCGTGCCTTCCTGTTCTTCGCCTACCCGGGTCAAATCTCCGGTGATGCGGTCTGGGTTGCCGTTGACGGCTTCTCCGGCGCAACCGCACTGAGCCAGTGGGCCCAGGGCGGCCAGATGGCGCTGATCAACGGTGCCACCGGTGAAGCCATCAGCTGGATGGATGCCTTCCTTGGCAACCTGCCCGGTTCCATCGGTGAAGTTTCCACCCTGATGATCCTCATCGGCGCAGCCATGATCGTCTACATGCGCATCGCCTCCTGGCGCATCATCGCCGGCGTCATGGTCGGCATGGTCGCGACCTCCCTGCTGTTCAACGTCATCGGTTCCGATACCAACCCCATGTTCAGCATGCCGTGGCACTGGCACCTGGTGTTGGGTGGCTTCGCGTTCGGCATGGCCTTCATGGCGACCGACCCCGTTTCCGCTGCCTTCACCAACAAGGGCAAGTGGTGGTATGGCGCCCTGATCGGCGTGATGGTGGTGCTGATCCGGGTAGTGAACCCTGCATTCCCGGAAGGCATGATGCTGGCCATTCTGTTCGCCAACCTGTTTGCCCCCTTGTTTGACCATTTCGTGGCACAGGCGAACATCAAGCGGAGGATCGCACGTGGCGTTTAATAAAGACTCTACTACCGGCACTCTCGCCGTAGTGACCGGTCTGTGTCTGGTCTGCTCCATCGTGGTCTCCGTGGCTGCCGTGGGTCTGCGTCCGGCCCAGCTGGAAAACAAGGCACTGGACAAGCAAAGCAACATCCTGTCCGTCGCCGGCGTCGACATCAGCGCCGTGGCCAAGCGTGACCTGGCCCAGCTCTATGGCGACAAGATTGAAGCGCGTCTGGTGGATCTGACCAGCGGTGAGTTCGTTGACGGCGATGCCGACAACTTCGACACCAAGGTTGCCGCCAAGGATCCGGCCAAGAGCATTCGCCTGGCTCCGGCCGACGACAAGGCCGGCCTGCGTCAGATCTCCAAGCTGGTTCCCGTGTTCTTCGCCAAAGATGCCGAAGGCAAGGTCGACAACATCATCCTGCCGATCTACGGCCAGGGTCTGTGGTCCACCATGTATGCCTTCGTAGCGGTCGCGGCCGACGGTCAGACCATCAAGGGCATCACCTACTATGACCACGGTGAAACCCCGGGTCTGGGTGGCGAGATCGAGAACCCGGCCTGGCGCGAGCTGTTCGTCGGCAAGAAGCTGTTCGACCAGAACGGTCAGCCTGCGCTGCGTGTGATCAAGGGCCATGCTCCGGCTGGTTCCGAGCATGAAATCGACGGCCTGTCTGGTGCAACCCTGACCGGTAATGGTGTACAGCACACCTTCGACTTCTGGATGGGCCCCAAGGGCTTCGGTCCCTTCCTGGCCAAGGTACGTGCAGGAGAAATCAACAATGGCTGACAAGAGCGAAATGAAAAAGTTGCTGTTGACGCCTGTGCTCGGCAACAACCCCATCGCACTGCAGGTGCTGGGTGTCTGTTCCGCGCTGGCCGTTACCAGCCAGATGAAGACGGCGTTCGTGATGACGCTGGCCGTTACCGCGGTCACCGCCTTCTCCAACCTGTTCATCTCCCTGATCCGCAACCAGATCCCGAACAGCGTGCGGATCATCGCCCAGATGGCGGTGATTGCCTCGCTGGTTATCGTGGTTGACCAGGTGCTCAAGGCGTATGCCTATGACATCTCCAAGCAACTGTCGGTGTTCGTCGGCCTCATCATCACCAACTGTATCGTGATGGGTCGTGCCGAAGCCTACGCCATGAAGAGTGCCCCGCTGCCCTCCTTCCTGGACGGTATCGGCAACGGTCTGGGTTATGGCGCCGTGCTGCTGACCGTGGCCACCGTGCGCGAGATCCTGGGTTCCGGCACCTGGTTCGGCATCGAGCTGCTGCCGCTGGTGAACAATGGTGGCTGGTATGTGCCCAACGGCCTGCTGCTGCTGCCGCCGAGTGCGTTCTTCATCATTGGTCTGATCATCTGGGGCGTGCGCACCAAGGATCCCAAGCAGGTGGAGGCGAAGGATTAAGGTATGGAACACTATATCAGTCTGTTGATTCGCTCGATCTTCATCGAGAACCTGGCGCTCTCCTTCTTCCTGGGGATGTGTACCTTCCTGGCGGTGTCCAAGAAGGTCAAGACCGCCATGGGTCTGGGGATTGCCGTTATCGTGGTTCAGACCGTGGCCGTCCCGGCCAACAACCTGATCTACAACTACGTGCTCAAAGACGGTGCCCTGGTATCCGGTCTGGATCTGAGCTTCCTGAGCTTCATCACCTTCATCGGGGTGATCGCGGCCCTGGTACAGATCCTGGAGATGGCGCTGGACAAGTACTTCCCGGCCCTCTACAACGCCCTCGGTATCTTCCTGCCGCTCATCACCGTGAACTGCGCCATCTTCGGCGGCGTCTCCTTCATGGTGCAGCGTGACTACAACTTCGTTGAGTCCGTGGTCTATGGCGTGGGTTCGGGTGCAGGCTGGATGCTGGCCATCGTCGCGATGGCAGGGATCCGCGAGAAGATGAAATATTCCGATGTTCCGGAAGGCCTGCGCGGCCTCGGCATCACCTTCATCACCGCGGGTCTGATGGCGCTGGGCTTCATGTCCTTCTCTGGTATTTCCCTGTAATCGGAAAGGAAATATAGATGGAAATTATTCTGGGTGTGGTCATGTTCACCGTGATCCTGCTGGCCTTGGTGGCAGTCATTCTGTTCGCCAAGTCCAAGCTGGTGACCGCCGGTGACGTGACAATCAGCATCAACGGCGACCCGGCCAAGGCTGTGACCAGCCCGGCGGGTGGCAAGCTGCTTGGCGTGCTCGCCGGCAGTGGTATCTTCGTCTCCTCCGCCTGTGGTGGCGGTGGCTCCTGTGGTCAGTGCAAGGTGCGTGTGAAATCCGGCGGCGGCGACATCCTGCCGACCGAGCTGGATCACATCAGCAAGGGCGAAGCCCGTCATGGGGAGCGTCTGGCCTGCCAGGTCACCGTCCGTTCCGACATGGACATCGAGCTGCCGGAAGAGATCTTCGGCGTGAAGAAGTGGGACTGTACCGTCATCTCCAATGACAACAAGGCCACCTTCATCAAGGAGCTCAAGCTGCAGATCCCCGATGGCGAGAGCGTGCCGTTCCGTGCCGGTGGTTATATCCAGATCGAAGCGCCTGCCCACCACGTGCAGTACAAGAACTTCGATATTCCCGAGGAGTATCGTGGCGACTGGGATCGCTTCAAGATCTTCGAGCTGGAGTCCAAGGTCAACGAGCCGATCATCCGTGCCTACTCCATGGCGAACTATCCGGAAGAGTTCGGCATCATCATGCTGAACGTGCGGATCGCCACTCCGCCGCCCAGCAACTGGACTGCCCCTCCCGGCCAGATGTCTTCCTACATCTTCAGCCTGAAGGCTGGTGACAAGGTGACCATCTCCGGTCCGTTCGGCGAGTTCTTTGCCAAGGACACCGACGCCGAAATGGTGTTCGTCGGTGGTGGTGCGGGTATGGCGCCGATGCGCTCCCACATCTTCGACCAGCTGCGCCGTCTGAAGACCAAGCGCAAGATGAGCTTCTGGTACGGTGCCCGTTCCAAGCGCGAGATGTTCTATGTCGAAGACTTCGACATGCTGCAGGCCGAGAACGACAACTTCCAGTGGCACGTCGCCCTGTCCGATCCGCAACCGGAAGACAACTGGGATGGCTACACCGGCTTCATCCACAACGTGTTGTTCGAGAACTACCTCAAGAACCACGAGGCGCCTGAGGATTGCGAGTTCTACATGTGCGGGCCTCCCGTGATGAACGCCGCCGTCATCAACATGCTGAAAAACCTCGGTGTTGAAGACGAGAACATCCTGCTGGATGACTTCGGTGGTTAATCCATGCACAGCGTTGTAAAGACCTGGCTAGCCTTCGGGCTAGCCTTTTTCTTGACTGGGTGCGGTCAGGAAACGGTCCAATCGAAGCCGGAGATCCACATCACCGGCAGCACCATGGGTACCTACTACTCCATCAAGGTGGCAGATAGCGCCGTTCAGGATGCCGCCAGGCTGCAAGCCGAGGTCGACGTCTTGCTGGAGCGGGTCAACGATCAGATGTCGACCTATCGCCCGGATTCCGAGCTGTCACGCTTCAACCAGCACAAGAGCAATACCCCTGTGGTGGTTTCCCGCGATACCGCGCGGGTGGTGACCGAGGCCATTCACATTGGCCGCGAGAGCCGCGGGGCGCTGGACGTCACCGTCGGTCCTCTGGTCAATCTGTGGGGCTTTGGGCCGGATGCCAGACCGACCAAGGTGCCGTCCGACGAGCTGATCGCCCAGACCCGGCAGAAGACGGGCCTTGGCAATCTGCATGTGATAACCTCTGCCGATGCCGATACCCTGCAAAAGGACATCCCGGACCTCTACGTGGATCTCTCCGCCATTGCCAAGGGGTTTGGCGTGGACAAGGTGGCCGAGTACCTGGAGTCCCAGGGGGCGCGCAACTATCTGGTGGAGATAGGCGGCGAGCTGCGCATCAACGGTGTCAACGGCAAGGGGCATCCCTGGCGTGTCGCCATCGAGAAGCCGACCGTCAATGCCGGTTCAGTACAGGAGGTGATCCTGCCCGGTGACAACGGGGTGGCCACCTCGGGCGAGTACCGCAACTATTACGAGCTGGACGGCAAGCGCTTCTCCCACACCATGGATCCGCTGACGGGCAAGCCCATCCAGCACCGCCTGGTGTCGGTGACCGTCATCCACCCCTCCTGCATGACAGCAGACGGGTTGGCGACCGTGTTTATGGTCATGGGGCCGGAGAAGAGCCTGGCCTATGCCAAGGAACGGGGGCTGGCCATCTTCACCATCACCAAGACGGATGACGGGTTCGAAGAGGCTTATTCGGATGCCTTCAAACCATATCTGGTCAAGAAGTAAGGGGTAACTACATGCAGATCTTTCTGATCACCTTCGGGGTGTTTCTGATGGTCGTGGTGGCCATGGCCATCGGCTACATTTTCCAGCGCAAGTCCATCTCCGGCTCCTGTGGCGGCCTGGGTTCCATCGGGATCGAGAAGGAGTGCGACTGCCCCGAGCCTTGCGACAACCGCAAGAAGAAGATGGCCAAGGAAGAGGCCCGTCGCAAGATGCTGGTGGACAAC
The DNA here is from genome assembly GCF_027707645.1 of Aeromonas sp. QDB30. Classification (NCBI taxonomy): domain Bacteria; kingdom Pseudomonadati; phylum Pseudomonadota; class Gammaproteobacteria; order Aeromonadales; family Aeromonadaceae; genus Aeromonas; species Aeromonas sp. QDB30. The sequence goes on from NZ_JAPCIY010000005.1 coordinate 17,682, forward strand.
CGCATCATCTAACGGCGGATATCGCTCTGAAGGCAGCCTTGCAACGAAACGAGCCGACCCCTGGGTCGGCTCGTTTTTTATGTGGCATGGGGTCAGTAGTCATATTGGCTGCATGCCTTTGCCTTGAACTCTTTCTTTCGCTTTGCCAGCTCCTCTCTGGTGCCCAGTTCATCCCCTTGCTGTATGGCTTTTTCCAAGGCGGCGATGCGCTGATAGAGCCAGTTGCACTCCGCAGTCGGGTGATCCTTGCTCGTGCCCGTCAGCGGCAGCAGCAGGCCCAGCAGCGGCCAGAATCTTCTCATCCTGCACCTCCCAGCCCCCGCAAATGGGAGCCCTGAGAGTCTATGCCCTAGCCCGCGCTGGCGCGCTGGCAGAAATGACAGGCTTGGGGTAGCATGGAACGTTCAACTGGTTATCCATACAGTATTTTTGTCGTTCGACACGCCTCCTCGCCGGATGCCCAGGGTCTATCCCTATGATCTGTTCGGGAGGCTGTCGACACAGCAACAGACACGGCCATGCGCAAGATCATTCACATCGACATGGACTGCTTCTTCGCCGCAGTGGAGATGCGGGACAACCCGGCCCTCAGGGAGGTGCCGCTCGCCATCGGTGGCGCTGCTGACCGACGCGGAGTCATCTCCACCTGCAACTACGTGGCGCGCCGCTTCGGGGTGCGCTCCGCCATGCCGAGCGCCCTGGCCAGAAAGCTCTGTCCGCCATTGGTGCTGATCCCCGGGCGGATGGCCGTCTACAAAGAAACTTCGCGCCAGTTGCGCGCCATCTTCCTGCGCTACACCGAGCAGGTGGAGCCGCTCTCCCTCGATGAAGCCTATCTCGACGTGACCCTGAGTCCCCGCTGCGGTGGCAGCGCCACCCTGATGGCGGCGGAGATCCGTGCCGCCATCAGCGCCGAGCTTGGGTTGACTGCCTCGGCCGGTGTGGCGCCGAACAAGTTTCTGGCCAAGCTCGCCTCCGAGCAGCGCAAGCCTGACGGCCTGTTCGTCATCCGCCCCCAGGAGGTGGACGAGTTCGTGCGTCAGCTCCCTCTTGGCAAGTTGCCCGGCATCGGCCGCAAGACGGCAGAGCGGCTGGAGTCCCTCGGGCTGTATTCGTGCGAAGATGCCCGCCAGCTCGGCAACGAGGAGCTGATCGCCCGTTTCGGCAAGCTCGGGGAGATGCTGGCCGGCCGCATCTGGGGGCATGACGATCAGCCGGTGCAGGCCCGGCGGGTACGCAAGAGCATCGGTGTGGAGACGACGCTCGCCAGCGACGTGCTGGACGAGGACGCCTGCTGGCAGGTGCTTAGCCGGCTCATTCCCGAGCTGGAGCAGCGTTTTGCCAAGGCCTGCCCTGCGGAGATGCTGATGGGGCAGGGGATCAAGCTGAAGTTTGCCGATTTTCACCAGACCACCGTTTATCGCAAGGGGAGTTATCAGGCGGCCCGCTTCCACGATCTGCTGCACGAGGGACTGCAACGGGCTCAAGGAAAGCCCATTCGCCTGCTCGGTCTGGTCGTTGGTTTGCCCGGAGCGGGTGAAATCAATCAATTAAGCCTGGATCTCTGCTGATTTAGTTAAGTTTCTGTTTCCAAATCCGATACAGTGGTTACATCTGTAGACGTTAGGAAATAGTGGCATGAGTTCTCTTTCTGTTCAGGGACGGATCACCCTGATCGCCGGTTGCTGTCTGCTGGCCAGTGCCGTCGCGCTGGTGGCTTCTTCTCTTTTCAACGCGGCCCGCATGCAGGAGCAGGTGCTCACCTCCACCACCCTGGAGGGGCAGCACGCGGCAGAAAACTGGATGCAGGCCATGGGAGCGACCCAGGCAGCCCGGGTGACCAGCTACCTCGATGAGGCTTACTTCAGGGCGACCCTGCTTGCCGAGGGTATCTTGTTCCAGCGCAAGAACGCGGCCGACAACTTCGTTCACTCCGAGGCGCTGCGCAATGCCGTCAACCAGCAGTTGCAGGATGCGGCGGAGTCGTCAGCGAACCTGCTCGGTGTCTATGCGGTATTCGAACCCAACCAGCTCGACGGGGAGGATGACAACTATCAGGGGTCGACGGCGCTCGGGGCCAACGACAAGGGGCGTTTCTCCAGCTATTGGGCCAGGGTCGATGGCAAGGTGACCCTGGAGGTGATGGACGAGGCGATACTGGCCAACGACAAGCCCTCCGGACACGGCGGCCTTGAGAACGACTGGTACAGTTGCAGCATCCGCAGCAAGGCGCTCTGTCTGCTCGAACCCTATGTGGACGAGGTGGGGACCCAGCAGGTGTTGATGACCTCGGTGACCGTGCCGCTGCTGGACCAGGGTTCCCTGCTGGGCATGGTGGGGGTCGACATCTCCCTGGGGACCCTGCAGAGCCTGGTGGAAGAGATGGGCCGGACCCTCTACAAGGGGCAGGGCAAGGTGCTTCTGCTCAGCAGTGAAGGGCGGGTGGCCGGCGTGGAAGGGTTCCCGGTCGCCCTTGGCAATCTGCTGGAGCAGCAAGGGCTGACGCAGGATCTCGAGGGGTGGCTGACCAAGGGAGATGTGGTGACGCGCTGGAGCCCGGATGGCGCACTGTTGCAGACCTTCGTGCCGGTCAGCATGCGCCGTACGGATCGCAAGTGGGGCATCTATATCGAGCTGCCCCGCGCCGTGGTGCTCGCCTCGGCCCTGCAACTGCAAGGGGAGCTTGAGGATCAGGCCCAGCGCAGCGTGGCCACCCAGCTCACCATAGGTGGCGGGATTTCGGCGCTCGCCCTGCTCTGCATCTGGCTGATGGCCCAGCGCATCGTGGCGCCCATCCGCGCCGTGGTGGCACGCCTCAAGGACATTGCCAGCGGGGAGGGGGATCTCACCCAGCGCATCGATCTGCGCAGGGATGACGAGATAGGCGAGCTGGCCAAGTGGTTCAACAAGTTCCTGGACAAGCTGCAATCCACCATCAGCCAGGTGATCGACACCGTTGCGGGCACTCGGGCCAGTGCGGCCCTGGCGGCGCAAGGGGCAGCCCGTACCAGCGCCGGCATGCAGTCCCAGTATCAGGAGGTGGATCTGGTGGCGACCGCGTTTGAAGAGTTGAGCGCTACCGCCCTGCAGGTCGCCGGCAATGCCAATGCGGCGGTGGCGGCGGCCGATGAGGCCGACACGGCGGCTCAGGAGGGCAAGTCCGTGGTGGCGCAGACCCAGGAGGCCATGTCCAGACTGATGACGGTGATAAGCGACGCCAAACCAGTGGTGGAACACCTCTCCGCCAACAGCGACAACATCAACGACATCCTGGTGGTGATTCAGGGGATTGCCGAGCAGACCAACCTGCTTGCCCTGAACGCGGCCATCGAGGCGGCCCGAGCCGGTGAGCAGGGGCGCGGTTTTGCGGTGGTCGCCGACGAGGTGCGCAACCTGGCGGGCCGAACCCAGAACGCCATCGTCGAGATCCAGAACCTCATCGGCCAGTTGCAGTCGGGGACGGAGGCGGTGGTGAAGGCGATCCTGACCGGTCATCACCAGGCGGATCTGACCCTCACCAAGGTGGAGCAGTCGGTCAGCGTGCTGGAGCAGATCATCCAGGCTGTCGGCACCATCCACCAGATGAACGAGCAGATCGCGAGGGCCGCGCAGGAGCAGAGCGGAGTAGCGGACGAGATCAATCGCAACGTCAGCAACATTCGCGATGTGAGCCATACCATTCGGGCGGAAGCGGCGACCTCCGCCGACAACGGGCGCGAGCTGTCGCAACTGGCGGACAAGCAGCAGCAGCTGGTGGGCCAGTTCCGGGTGTAGGGGAGGATAAGAAAAAAGGCGCCATCCAACCGGAGGCGCCAAACACATTCAGATGACAGACTGGGTTAAATCGACCTGATTTAGCCCTTCTTCCCGCAGAGGAAGAAACACAACACCACAATCACTGTCGACTCACTCACAAAAACCACATGTAAACCAACATGGAAGAGAAGGTGTGAGCCATATGACAACGAATTGCGTGGCGAATTATGTTTATTCACTGGTCGACCCGCAACCGACAATTTATAATGCGCCCCATTAGAAAAATTCATCGTCGGCCGATTCCATGTCTCGTCGTTTACCTCCGCTCAATGCACTGAAAGCGTTTGAAGCCGCGGCTCGTCACTTGAGCTTTACCCGCGCAGCAGAAGAGCTGTTCGTGACCCAGGCAGCCATCAGCCACCAGATCAAGGCGCTGGAGGAGTATCTCGGCATCAAGCTGTTTCGCCGCAAGAATCGCTCCCTGCTACTGACCGAGGAGGGGCAGAGCTACTTCCTCGATATCAAGGACATCTTTGCCTCCATCTCCGAGGCGACCGACAAGCTGCTGGCCCGCAGCGCCAAGGGGGCGCTCACCGTCTCCCTGCAGCCGAGCTTCGCCATCCAGTGGCTGGTGCCCCGCCTGGTCAAGTTCAGCGAACGCCACCCGGACATCGATGTGCGGATCAAGGCGGTGGACATGGACGAGGGGTCGCTGACCGACGACGTGGACGTGGCCATCTACTACGGCCGCGGCAACTGGCCGGGTCTTCGTTCGGACAAGCTGCACACCGAGTACCTGATCCCGGTCTGCTCGCCCCTGTTGCTGACCGGCCCCAAGCCCCTGCGCACCCCGGACGATCTGATCCGTCACACCCTGCTGCACGACACCTCCCGGCGCGACTGGAAGGCCTGGTTCCGCCAGCTCGACATCGATGCCCCCAATGTCAATCAGGGGCCCATCTTCAGCCACTCCACCATGGTGATCCAGGCGGCGATCCACGGTCAGGGGGTGGCGCTCGGCCACAGCGTGCTGGCCCAGCCGGAGATCGAGGCGGGTCGTCTCATCTGCCCGTTCGAGCAGGTGCTGGTGAGCAAGAACGCTTTCTATCTGGTGTGTCAGGAGCAGCAGTCCGATCAGGGCAAGATAGTGGCTTTTCGCGACTGGATGCTGGAACTGGTGGAGCAGGAAGAGGCCCGCAGGCGTGCCCGCCTTGCCGATGCCTGAGGAGTTGACCTGGTGACTGACCTGACAAGAGAGGGGGCGAGTGACGCCCCCGTTCGCATTCTGCTGGCCCACGGCGCGGGGGCGGGCATGGAGCACAGCTTCCTGGCCGAGTTGTCACGACTGCTTGCGGGGCCGGATATCGAGGTAGTGCGCTTCAACTTCCCCTACATGACCAAACGGGCTCAGGACGGCAAACGCAGGCCGCCGGACAGACAACCCGTGCTGCTGGCTCACTGGCGCGAGATGGTGCGCCAGTTTGCCCATCCCCGGCTGTTTCTGGCGGGCAAGTCCATGGGGGGAAGGATGGCGGCCGAGCTGTTTTGCGAGGGGGGCGACGAGATGGATGCTGCAGGATTGATCGTTCTCGGGTATCCTTTCCACCCCCCGGCCAAGCCCGACGCATGGCGGGGCGAGGTGCTCAAGCAGATCACGACGCCCACGCTGCTGCTGCAGGGGGAGCGCGATACCTTCGGTTCCCGCGCCGAGCTGGCCGATTTCCCCTTCTCACCCGCCGTATCGGTCCACTGGCTGACCGACGGGGATCATGGTTTCAAACCGAGAAAGGCGAGCGGCATGAGCGAGCAGGAGAACCTGCGACTGGCTGCGGAGCGGATCAAGGATTTTATCGCGGCGGTGGGCCGCTCCTGACCATCTCGAGCGGGTCGAGAGAAGAAGCGTGCAAGGAGAGAAGATGCAGATCCAACGACATTGGCTGGTGCTGGCGGGCTTCTTCGGCCTGACGGCCACCATGCTCGGGGCCTACGGCGCTCATGGGCTGGCGGCGACCGGCATTGCTCCTTCGTTGCTGGCGGCGTTCAACACCGCCGTGCAATACCAGTTTTTCCACGCCCTGGCCCTGCTGGTGCTGGGGTTGTGCGGCGTGCGCGGCAAGGTGATCACCTTCGCGGGCGCCGTCTTTGTGCTGGGGATCCTGGGATTCTCCGGCAGTATTTACGCCATGGTGCTGCTTGGCAGCAAGGGGCTGGGGCTCATCACCCCGGCCGGTGGCCTCTGTTTTATGTTGGGATGGGCGGCTCTGATGTGGGTCGGCTGTCGTCTTGGAGGAAAGAATGAATAATCTGCTGCTTTATTGCCGCCCGGGTTTTGAGAAAGAGGCGGCGGCAGAGATCACCGAGCGTGCCGGCAACATGCAGTGCTACGGCTTTGCCCGGGTCAAGGACGACAGCGGCTATGTGATCTTCGAGTTGTATGACGAGGAGCAGGCCGATCTGCTGGCGCGCAAGCTGCCGTTCCGCGAGCTCATCTTCATTCGCCAGATGCTGGTGGTGACCCACGAGCTGAAAGATCTGGAAATAAGCGATCGGGTCTCTCCCATCCTGGAGGCGGCGAGTGGCTACGCCATTTGCGGGGATCTGCGGGTGGAGACGGCCGACACCAACGAGGCGAAGGAGCTCTCCGCCTTCTGCCGCAAGTTCACCGTGCCGCTTCGCCAGGCGCTGCGCAGCAACGAGATCCTGACCAAGAAGGAGACCCCGAACCGTCCCGTGTTCCACGCCTTCTTCCTGGCCAACGACCACCTGATGCTGGGGTACTCCTACTCCTTCAACAACTCTGCCTTCCACATGGGGATCCCGCGCCTGCGATTCCCGGCCGATGCCCCGAGCCGCTCCAGCCTCAAGCTGGAAGAGGCGTTCTACGTCTTCGTGCCGAAGGAAGAGTGGGACTTGCGCCTGTGCTCCGGCCTGAAGGCCGTGGATCTTGGTGCCTGCCCGGGTGGCTGGACCTATCAGCTGGTGCGTCGCGGCATGATGGTGACGGCGGTGGACAACGGCATGATGGCCCAATCCCTGATGGACACAGGTCAGGTGAAGCACATCCGTGACGATGGTTTCGTGTGGCGGCCGAGCAAGAAGAATACCTACTGGCTGGTGTGCGACATGGTGGACAAACCGGCGCGAGTGACCCACATGGTGGCCGACTGGTTCAGGGAGAACGACTGTCAGGAAGCCATGTTCAACCTCAAGCTGCCGATGAAGAAGCGCTACGCCGAGGCGGTGCACAACATCGAGGTGTTGCGCGGACTGCTGGCCGAGATCGACAGCGGCTTCATCATTCAGGCCAAACAGCTCTATCACGATCGCGAAGAGATCACGGTGCACGTCTACAACAAGTTCTGGGTCTCCAAGTTGTCTCCCAAGTCCTGAAGCAGCATCGGGAACAGGGCATGAAAAAACCGGACGGTGACGTCCGGTTTTTTTGTGTCTGGGCCATCAGAAGCGGTAGTCCAGACGCATCATGGACTCGTCGTCGGTGATCTTCAGCTCAATTTGCAGGGGAATGGTCTTGTCACTGGGGTTGAACTGCATCTTGACGCCATCCCCGCGAAGCTTGACCGAGGTGTTGATGCCGCCAGCGTTGAACTTGATCCTGGGCTTTTGCTTTTCGAAGGAGAGGCTGACGCTCTTCTCTGCCGTGAGGTTCAGTTTCTGATAGGGGGTGATCTGCCGATTACCGTTGCTGTCGGTGGTGATATCCACCCCCAGGGAGAGCGGCTTGGGCTGTTTGAGCAGATCGTTGGTATCCAGGGTGGATTGCCAGGTCTGCTTGGCTGGCGCCTCGTGCTGGGGAGGCGGCGTCAACCAGGCATTGTCGACTGGCCTGTCTAATGCCGTGGCACTGCTGCTGACAATCAGCAAGATGAAAGTAGCACGCATGGTGGATCTCCTTATCCCTCATATCAACATAGTATTCATCTGGCGAGGGAGGTAGGGAGGCGTTGGCATAAAACAAAGGGAGCCGAAGCTCCCTTTTAAAATCATATGGTTGGATTCTATTTATAGACGGTCGATGATGGCCTGGGTGAATTCGCTGGTGGACGCTGTGCCCCCCAGGTCACGGGTCACCCGATCGCCGGACTCGATGGTCGTCCGCACGGCCTCGCGAATGCGCTCCGCCTTGTCCTGCATGCCGAGATACTCCAGCATCTGGATGGAGGCGAGGATCACCGAGGTGGGGTTGGCGATGTTCTTGCCGGCGATGTCCGGCGCAGAGCCGTGTACCGCTTCGAAGATGGCGGCCCCTTCACCGATGTTGGCGCCTGGCGCCATGCCCAGCCCCCCCACCAGACCGGCACAGAGATCCGAGAGAATGTCGCCGAACAGGTTGGTGGTGACCATCACATCGAAGCGCTCCGGGTACATCACCAGGTTCATGCAGGCGGCGTCGACGATCATCTCCTCGTTCTGGATGTCCGGGTAGCGGGCCGCGACCTGACGGGCCACTTCCAGGAACAGGCCGGAGGTGGACTTGAGGATGTTGGCCTTGTGGATGATGGTGACCTTCTTGCGTCCTTCCTGGCGCGCCAGCTCGAAGGCGAAGGTGACGATGCGCTCGGCCCCTTCCCGGGTGATGATGCTCATCGCCTCGGCGCTCTGGTTGTCATCGCTGCGCTTCTGGCCGGCACCGGAGTACATGCCTTCGGTGTTCTCGCGCACCGTGATGATGTCGATGTTGTCGTAACGGCTCTTGGTGCCCTTGAAGGAGAGGACGGGGCGCACGTTGGCGTAGAGATTGAACTTCTTGCGCAGGGAGACGTTGATGGAGGTGAAGCCGCCGCCGACCGGAGTGGTGAGCGGGCCTTTCAGGCTGACCTTGTTCTTCTCGATCAGGTCGAGGGTGGCCTGGGGCAGCAGCTCGCCATGTTTTTCCAGGGCAACCAGACCGGCGTCTGCGTATTCGTAGTCGAAGTCACAACCCGCGTGGGTCAGGATCTGGATGGCGGATTCGATGATGCTGGGGCCGATGCCGTCGCCCGGGATGACGGTAATCTTTCTTTTTGACATGAGGCGTATCCACTTCTAGGGAACAGAGGGGGAGGATTCGTCGGCTTTATACCATTTTTGCACCACATTCTCCATGTTTCTTTACATTTTACCCATTTATGTCAACAGGTACGGCCTGTCTTGGGAAATGGTGTGCTGGGGATCACGCCCCGGCATCAGGGACGGGAGGGTAGCGGATCTCCCGCAGGTTGAACCCGAGCGGGATATCGTGCTGCAGCCGGACCAGGCGTTGGGCCAGCAGGGCCTCTTCCCGGTGCTGGCGCAGCTTGAGCAGGGGTCTGGTGGCCTCCTCCCGCTCACAGGCCTCCAGCATGGCAGCCAGGTCCCCGTATTGCTGCAGCAACTGGGTGGCGGTCTTGGGGCCGATGCCGGGCACCCCCTTGATGTTGGAGCCGCCGATACCGGTCAGGGCCCAGAAGTCCACGAGCTGGGTCGGTGTAACGCCGTACTGCTGCTGGACGAAGGCGGCATCCAGCCAGCGTTTGTTGAAGTAATCCCGCACCCGGATCTGCGGGCAGATGAGCTGGCAGAACCCCTTGTCGGTGGAGATGATGGTGGCGCTGGCGCCGTGCTGGGCAATGCCGCTTGCCAGGGTGGCGATGAGATCGTCCGCCTCGTCGGTCTGGGAGAGCAGGGCATCCACACCGCACTCCCAGAAGGCGTCCTGCAGGTCGGCAAGCCCTTCTCTCAGCTCATCCGGCATGGGGGTGCGGCCCTCCTTGTAGGGGGGATAGAGCGTCTTGCGCCAGCTGTGGACCTCACCGTCAAAGACCGCGATGGCGTGGGTTGGCTCGCTGGCCGCCAGGAGCTTCTTGCAGGTGTTGATGAGGTTGGCACGGGTGGCGAGCAGAGCCTGGGCCGGGGTCAGTCCCTGCTGGCTCTGCACCGCGTGCAGTCGGCGGATGAGGTTGAGGGCATCGATGATGAGCAGGTGTGGCATGGGGCACTCCGGGCGTCGGGGAGTGCCATTGTAACAATGGTGGCGTCTCCTGCTAACCCCGTAGAAGACCAGTCAATGAAAGAGGGGCCCATGGGCCCCTCCGGTGCATTGTGGTGTCCCGGCTATTTGACTATCTCGTAGCAGGGAACGTACTGGCTGCCCGGCAGCTTCATGCGCTGCTGCTTGACGAAGCTCTCCAGCAACCTGTCCATCAGGTGCATCAGCTCCTTGTCGCCGTGCAGCTTGAAGGGACCCTTCTTCTCGATGGCCCTGATGCCCCCTTCCTTGACGTTGCCTGCGACGATGCCTGAGAAGGCGCGGCGCAGGTTGGCTGCCAGCAGCTGGGGCGGCTGGTTGCGATGCAGATCCAGGCTGGCCATGCTGGCGTGATCCGGTTCGAACGGTAGCTGGAACTCGGGCTCGATCCGCAGGGACCAGTTGAAGGAGTAGGCATCTCCCACCGACTTGCGGTATTCGCGGATCTTCGGCATCGCCTCTTTCATCACCCGGGCCACTTCCGGCGCATCGCCGACAATGATCCGGTAGAGCTTGGTCGCCGGTTCACCGAGGGTCGCCTTGATGAAATCGTCGATGGCACGGAAGTAGTCGGCACTCTCTTTCGGGCCGGTCAGGATGATGGGCATCGGCTGCCGCTCGTTGGCCGGATGCATCATGATGCCGAGCAGATAGAGCAGCTCTTCGGCGGTGCCGACCCCGCCCGGGAAGATGATGATGCCGTGACCGAGGCGCACGAAGGCTTCCAGCCGCTTCTCGATATCCGGCAGGATCACCAGCTCGTTGACGATGGGGTTGGGCGGTTCGGCGGCGATGATGGAAGGCTCCGTGAGGCCGATGTAACGGCCGTTGCGCACCCGCTGTTTGGCATGGCCGACGGCGGCCCCCTTCATCGGGCCCTCCATGGCACCCGGGCCACAGCCGGTACAGATGTTCAGCTCACGCAAGCCCAACTCGCTGCCCACGGCGCGGGTGTACTGGTATTCGATCTCGTTGATGGAGTGGCCACCCCAGCAGACGATCAGGTTGGGATCGGCGCCGGGCAGGATCACCTTGGCGTTGCGCAGGATGGCGAACACCACGTTGGAGATATGAGTGGAGTTGGTCAGATTGACCAGGCGGTTGGACTCGAGCTGATTTGAGACATAGAGAATGTCCCGCAGCACCGAGAAGAGGTGCTCCTGAATGCCGCGAATGATCTCGCCATCGACAAAGGCGTGCTCGGGGGCATTGAACAGTTCCAGCTTGACCCCGCGCTCGCGCCGGATCACGTGAATATCGAAGGATTTGAAACGTTCCAGTATCTCTTTGGAACTGTCGGTATGGCTGCCGGAGTTGAGGACCGCCAGCGAGCAGTTGCGAAACAGTTGATAGATATCGCTGGAGGCCGTCTGCTTGAGGCGATCCACCTCGAGCTGGGACAGCAGGTCCATGCTGCCCACGGGATTGATGTGTGTAATCATAATTTCCCCTTTCACTCGCTTGTTATCGTTGTGCTTTCCCTGGGGAGAAAACGGGATGCTTTGGCATCCCTCGGGTTCGATAGTAGAGGCAAGGGGGTGGGCAGGGGAATAGGGGGACTGTGCGTTTGCCGCTTTTTTAGCCGCCCCTCAAAGCGGATTCAGGCGAGATTGACCTGATCCCGGCCGGAGTGCTTGGAACTGTAAAGCGCCTTGTCGGCGCGCTCGAACGCATCCGTGGTATGGTCGCCGGTCCGAAACAGGGTGGCACCGATGGAGATGGTGATCTCGACCCTGGCATCGCGAAAGCGGAACGGGATGCTCTTGATGGTCTGACGCAGGTTCTCCAGCGGCTTCTGGTACTTGTCCGGATTGATGTTCGGCAGCAAGACCACGAACTCCTCACCGCCAAAGCGGGCGATGAAGTCGGTGTCGCGCAAGGCGTTCTGCAGGGCCTTGGCAACCACCTTCAATGCCTTGTCGCCGGCCATGTGGCCGTAGTTGTCATTGATGTGCTTGAAGTGGTCGATGTCGATGATGGCCAGGCACAGGGGGGTGCCATAGCGTAACCAGCGTTTGTATTCGAGCTCGAGCCGCTCGTCCAGGGCCGCCCGGTTGTGTACCTGGGTCAGGCTGTCGAGGAAGAGCTTGTGTTTCTGGATGCTGAGCCGCTTCTTGTACTCGGCGGTCTCGTCCTTCATCAACCTGAGCTTGGCTTCCATGTTGGAGAGGTGGGTGAGCAGGTGGCGCTCGCGGTTGGCCATCTCCTCCCGCTCCTGCTGCAGCCGGCGGATAGTGTCCAGATGCCCAGAAATGGCGCCCCTGAGTATCTGTGGCGAGTCATGGGCTGCCATGGCGCGATCGATGGCGGCGAGTTCCCGCTCCAGCGCCTGTCCGCTGAGATGGGCGGCATTTTGCAGCGCCCGCCCTTCATCCAGGGATTCGGTAAAGCTGTAATGGACCGAGGAGAGACTCTCGTTCAGGGTGCTGAGAAACGCCTGGGAGGCTTTGCGCTCTTCCCGGGTACCCTCGATGATGAGTTCGATGATCTGCAGGCAGAGTTCGGCCAGCAGGGCAGGGGTGATGCCCCCGAGCAACTGGCGGCGGATGTCTGCGAGGCTCTCGCCCACGGCGCCGGCAAAGTCGAGCTCGGTGATGAGACGCTGCAACTCGTCTGAAATCTGGGCATGTGCCTTGATGTCAAAGGAGTCGGTAGGGGCCGGGCTGGAGAGCTCGGTGGGGATCTCCGCCGAAGGGGGGATCAGCGGCTTGCGCGGCAGCAGCTGGATCTTGATCGCCTGCTGGTAGAACTCCAGCAGCCGGATCACCTTCTTCTGGTGATCGCCGATGCCGTAACTCTCCGGGCTGGCGAGAAACTCCTTGAGGGCGCGGCGGGTATCTTCCGGAAACCCCTTGATGGTTTTGAGCTGTTTGCTGCCGAGATCGATGGCTGCCCGGGTCAGGCTGATGGACTCTTCCATGGTGTGGCTGTGCTGCTGCAACAGCTTCTCGATGGCGATCAGATCGGCATCGATGGAGGTGAGCGGAGGGTTGCCTTCAAGTTTCTGCTTGAGCTTGGCGAGCCGGTTGTCGAGCTCGCGATCGTGGCCGCGACAGGCTTGCATCAACTTGCCGATGAACTGGATACTGCGGGTGCGTTCGGCATCGGAGAAGCTCGCCATGCCGTCAAGCTCCTGCTGTTTCTGCTGGAGGGATTCCCTGAGTCTTGCCAGTTGTCCTGTTACGGCAGCCATATCATTCATTCTTCAGGTCGCCCTGTTGTCATTATCGTTTTTGTTTCGTCCAGCAACAGAAAGCCAATCAAAGACCCCGTTGAGTACCTTTTTGTCACGGATTGTCCGCAACCTTCGTCCGTGAAAGCGCAAGCCAGTTAACCCATTGCTTTTCATGAGAAGAATTTACTTTTACCAGTCCCTTGTCAATTGCCATCAAGCAGCATTGCCACACATCTCCGTTAAAAAATGCGGCCTGCTGGCAATCGATGGCGGCCAGCTCAAGCCAGACGCTCTGCTGGCATTTTTCGCTGAGCTGAATGGCTCCCGAGAGGGCTAGGTAGCAGAGATCGAACAGGCCGTGGTGATCGAGGGCCATGGCCGCCTTGGGCAGGAAGGGATGGCTGACGATGCCGAGGCTGATGCGCCTGTCCAGCGGGTGCTCGCAGGGGAAGGCTGCCAGGGTGTCGAGCAGGGTCTGAGCCAGCTGATGCAACTGGGCCACGTGGCGCTGGGGCACCACATAGAGCAGGTGGCCTTCGCGCAGGTCGTAGATGCGGCCATCTTGCGGGGTCAGTTCGTTGACGTAGCGGCCGAAGGCCTGCTCTATCTCGCGGCTGACCTGATAGCCGTGTTGCTCCAGGCTGTTGATCAGGAAGGGAACCCGGAACAGCAGGTAGTGCAGCTTGTCGTCAAATTCGCTGGTGGGGCGTTCGCTCAGGTACCAGCGCTCGGATTTCTGCTGGCGCTTGGCCATCTCCCGCGGCCAGCGGCTCATCAGTCGCTGCCAGTTGGCCAGGCCGCTGCGCGGCTCTACCAGCAGGGCTTCTCCCAGCTGTTTGGCATGAAGGCGCGCGACCCGCAGTTTCAGCCAGAGGGTGAAGAACAGATAGATGAAGAGTGCCAGCAGCAGCCCGGTGCTGACGCTGGTCCAGAGGTATCGCTCCTGCTGGTGCTGGCTGGCGTCGAGTTGCTGTTCCAGCTCCTTGACCTGTTGCACCCGCTCCACCTGGGCGTAGTTGTCGCGCACCGCCTCCTGCTCCAGCGCCAGCTGTTGCTGGCGAACCAGTTCGCTGCGCTGGTGGTAATTCTTGTAGCTCTCCAGGGCCTGCTGGAGGTAACCCTTCTGCTCATAGGCGACGGAGAGCAGGCGGAAGATCTCGAATTGGCGCCGGATGTCCCCAATCCGGTTGGCCAGGGTGAGAGCGTTCTCCAACTGCAGGATGGCGATGCCCGCCTCCTGCTGCTTGAGGTGCAGCTCTCCCAGCAACAGCAGGGTGTCGATGAGCGACTCCTTGTCATCCCCCAGCTCATGGGACTGGCGTGCGGCGTTCAGGTAGTTTCGCGCCAGGTTGAGATTGCCGGTCTGCAGGTAGGTCTTGCCTATCTCGAACTTGAGATGGGCGATGCGGGTACGGTTGCTGCTCTCGTCCAGCAGGTCGAGGGCATTGAAGAAATAGACCAGCGCCATGTTCATCTCGCCCTGATCCCGGTTGAGACGGGCGAGCACGATCAGGGCGTCGCTCAGCATGGAGGAATTGCCGAGGGCATGAAAATAGTTGGCCGCCTCGCTGGCGTATTGCAGCGCTTTTTGTGGCTCCTGCTCTTCCTGATAGAGGCTGACCATCTGGTTCGAGAGCAGGCCGAGGAAGAGGGGATCCTGCAGGGGCTTGGCTTGCTGTTGTGCTTCGATGTACTCCCCCAGTGCAAGCTGGGGCTGACCCAGAGCCTGATAGAGATCCCCGCCCACGGCGCTGGTCCAGGCCCTGGCCAGAGGCTGTTTGGCGTGATCCGCCCATTTGCGGGTCTCGGCCAGCTGCTGTTTGGCGAGATCGAATTGCCGTTCCTCTATGCTGGCGTTGACGCGCAGCAAGCGGCTGTAGACCTGCAACTGGCTCTCCTTGAGGTCGGGATTGGCCAGCAGTTTGTCGAGTTTGTCGAGCAGGGGGGCCGCGGCGCCATGGGTATGCTGTTGCAGGTTGCGGCTTCTAACCAGCAGATAGAGCCCATGGGCCTGCAGCTCGAACTGCTGCTCTTTCTCGGCCATGGCGATGCCCTGCTCAAAGGACTCCTGTGCCTGGGCGAACTGCCCTAGCTGCTGCAGACACTCCCCCTTGAGCAGATAGGCGCCCGTGGTCTGGGTGGCGGTACCGTAGTTCAGCATCGGCTCGCGATAGCCGTATTCCTGACGGTTGCTGATGATCTGCTTGGGATTGTTAGCCGTGCGTTCGAGGAAGGAGGTGGCAATCTGGGCACATCTGGCGGGATCGGTCAGCACCAGGGTCTGGGCCTGCTGCAGGTCGATGGACAACTGCTCCTTGGCCAGATCCAGATCAGGAGCCGACAGGGAGGACATCATCATTGCCAGAAAAAACAGTTGATTCATTGGATTAAGAACGGCACGGAGGTGCAGGCATGTTATCCAAGCCCACCCCCGCCCGTCCAGAGTTTACTGAGGTGATGCGCAGCCGGCCGCAGCCCGCAGGATGGCGGCGCCGGTGATTACTGGCGAATGAGGCGCAGGTTCGCCGGAACCGGCTCCCAGTCGCTGCGGAAGGGGTTGATGTCCAGGCCGCCGCGGCGGGTGTAACGGGCATGGACGGTCAGTTTTTCCGGGGCGCAGAAGTGCTTGAGATCGGTAAAGATGCGCTCGATGCACTGCTCGTGGAACTCGTTGTGCTGGCGGAACGAGATGAGGTAGCGCAACAGCTTCTCCCGGTCGAGACGCGGGCCGCGATAGTGGATCACCACGGATCCCCAGTCCGGCTGGCTGGTCACCAGGCAGTTGGACTTGAGCAGGTGGCTGTGCAGGGTCTCCTCCACGATCTCGCGACCGGCGGCCCCTTGCAGCAGGGTTTCGTCAAACTCGTAGCCGTCCACCTCGATATCCAGGTTGTCGATGCACTCACCGGGCAGCTGGGCTATCTGGTGGGGGGCCTGGTCGAGGGTGAAGAGGGTGACGCTCACCGGGGCACCAGCGCAGCCACTCAGATCCTGAACCAGCAGCGCTTGCACTGCCTCCAGGGAGTCGCAGCGGGTCTGGTTGAAGGAGTTCAGGTAAAGCTTGAACGACTTGGACTCGATGAGATTCGGGCTGGTAGCAGGCACAAAGACCTCCCCGATGGCAACCACGGGCTTGCCTTTGGCATTGAGCCAGGAGAGTTCATACAGGGTCCAGACGTCGCACCCCTGGAACGGCAGTTCACCTCTCAGGCCAAGATCGTCGCGGTTCAGACTGCGTGGCACGGGCTGCAGCAGACTCGGGGTGTACTGGCTGATGTAGGCGGACTGCTGCCCCAGGCTCAGGCCTTGCAGCGCACTGGCGCCGGCGTATCTCTCTTGTTTGCTCATGCTGGTTTGCTCACGCTTGTCTGATAAGGGGTTTGATGGTGCAATGGCCCGATTTTTCGATCAGGTACTTGCGGCCATCAGAGGCCGCTATTGTGGGGAATATCGATGTCGGATCAAGTCCTGTCTGCCCTGGAGCAGTTCTTTTTACGCTGGCAGCGCGATGGTGAAGGAAGGCGGGGGCTGCCCCTGTGCGACTGGGAGGCCGACTGGCGCTCTCCTTGCGAGCTGGATGAACCCAGGGAGGGGCGGGTCGCCTGGCGTCCGTTCCAGCGGGAGCAGGCAGCCGACTTCACGGCCATGGAGAACGCCCTGGAGCTGACCCTGCATCCCAGCGCCCTTGCCCTGTTTGGCCACTGGTTCAGCCGCCCGCTCCCCTGCTGCTACAAGGGGCTGCGCATCGAACTCATACTGCCGTGGAACGAGGCGGATCTGGATCTGCTCAAGGAGAACCTCATCGGCCACCTGCTGATGCTGCGCAAGTTGAAGCGCCCCCCTTCGCTCTTCATCGCCACCACCCGCAACGAGATGACGCTGGTGTCGCTCGATAACGAGAGCGGTCAGGTGTGGCTGGAGTGGCTGGATTCCGGTCGCCGTCTGGTGCTGGCCCCCTCCCTGCCGGCCTTCCTCACACGGCTGGAGACCTTGCCGCAGTAGGCGGGCCCGTTTTCCCTCGCCCTGTATGAACAAGAAGGGCCTTGCCATCTGGCAAGGCCCTTCTTTCATGGGGGGAAGGGCGCAGGCGGAGCTAGTCCTTGAAGTCCCAGGAGAGGTTGGAGACCAGCCGGCAGGGATCGCACTTGAAGTCGAAGATCTCGTGCAATGGCGCTGCCAGTGCCCAGTCGCCGCCACAGCCTGGGCAGGAGCGTGCCAACTCCGCCGCCTTGCTCAGGCCGCCGACCCTATAGAGATAGTAGTAAGTCGGGATCCCGCAGAGCCCCTCCAGTCGTCTGGCCAGATCGCTGCCCCGGCGCTGCAGGCGGCTGCCCACCTCGCTGATTTCGTGCAGCACAGCGTGCTCGGCGATGGAGCCATTCATCTGCAACTGATCGCAGGCCTCCCAATCCTCCTGCCACTTGATGATCTGCTTGTGGTCGCCGTTGGCGATGGCGGGCAGACGGTAGAGCGGAATGGGGGCGAAATGATCGCCGCAGCGCAGGGGGGAGCAAGTGTGCACAAAGCTGGTGTAGAGCAGCATCCAGCTCGGCCGCTCGCCCTCCTGGCCGCAAGGATCCGTGCTGTCGGAGAGTAGATCCATGCCGAGCAGATGGGGCTTGGGGGCCAGCAGCCCCGCATGGTGCAGGCCCTGTTCGGCCAGCGCGACCTGCTCGCTCTGGTTGTCCGGGTGCAGGCTGTCCTGCTCCGGGCAGACCACCCGGCTGACGAAGCAACCATCCTGCATGCTGGTGGGAAACTCCCGTCCCAGGATCTGCCCCTGGTAGCGCAGCATGTCGAGGTAGTTGACGATGGCCGGCTCGGCTTCGCCGAGGGAGGTGTCACGGTAGCATTCAAAGTTGAGTTCGAGGATATACATGGCGATGGGTCAATCCGGCTTCTGGTTGAGCAGCAGGTCGGTGAGGCGATCGACCTTCTGCTCCAGCCGGGCGAGCTGTTCGCTCAGTTGCTGAAGAGTGACGCTTTCCGTGGCCAAGGGGGGCGCCTCGGGGGTACTGGTGGGGGCAGGCTCTGTCGCCGCAGGCTGGGGTTGTTGCTTCCACTGGCTCAACACCTTGAGCAGCTCGGCCATGGGCACGGGATGGCTGAGGCGGGCCTTGACCATGGCGGTAGAGGGGGTGATCCCCCTGGCACTGAGTTCGTTGGCTATCTGGATGATCTCTTGGGCTGACATCTTGGCTCCTGCACGGCCGTCTTGCTGCGGGTGGATAGTGGCACAGAGCTTAATCAAAGCCTGTCCATCAGGAAAGCGGAGCGAAGGGCGTGGGTGGCGAGAGGGAGGGGATTGGCGGCTCCGCGTCTACCCAACGCTGGCCGCCGGGAGTGCGGGGATCAGGTCCCCTGGCGCAGCATCACATCCAGCTGGTCGATGGCTTCCGCCCAGTCGGCGTCGTGGCTGAGGGCATCGCGCAGAAAGCCTGCCTGGGAAGGCGTCCAGAACGGCGCGTCGGGCAACTGGGTATGGCGATCGATGGGATGGTCGCGGATAAAACGCTGCTGGCTGATGTCGTCACTGGCCAGCCCCAGCTGGGCAAACAGGGCGGCCATGTCATGGGTGAGCAATTCCATGTCGGTACTCCTTGGAAGGGGGCTGTGGAAGAGTATAGCCAGCCCCCGTGCTCTCAAATCTAGGAGGGGAGACGATGGGGTGGCAGTTCGACACCGGCGACATGCAGCCCCTGCATGCAGAGCTGCCCCTGATAATGGCTCTCTCCGTCGCTGGAGAACTCGAACTGGTAGTAGGTGAGCAGGCGCAGGGGCTTGTGCCCCAGGGCACGGTGTGTCCGCGCCAGCGACAGCAGTTGCAGGTCGTGGTGCTGGCAGTAGCGGCGCATGTATTGCCAAGCCAACTCCGCCTGGCGGCGCTGTTGCCAGAAGGCCCAGCCAACGAGGCCGAGCAGCAAGATCCCAAGCATTTCTCCCATCAGCGGGTTCCTTCTGTGATGTGTGTGGGGCCCTGTTCACCTCAGGCAACAGGGCCGTTGTGTCGGGCCTAGGTGGCAGCGAACAGGCGACCGATGGCCAGACCCAGGGCCTCGCTGCGTTCGGGGTCACGCAGTTTTGCCAGCATATCATTGCGCAATGCCGGTAGCGTGACGAGCTCGGCAAATACCTGGTTGAAGAACTGGGTGGGTTGCAGGGCGAGCTGCTCCAGAAACAGGCCGAGCAGTTCGGGGTGTTTCAGATCGGGCCAGAGGCGGCCAGCGATGGCGAGGAGCAGGGAGGGACTTGGCCGGGTTTGCAGCAGGGTCAGCAGCTTGTTGGTGCGCAGTCCGTTGCCCAGGCAGGAGGCCAGTGCCCGGCACAGATAGGCCAGGGTTTCGGGGTCAGGCTCGGCGCACTCCTGCTCCTTGCCGATGCGCTCCAGCAATGCGCCTTGCAGGGCAGGAGGCAGGGGGGCGTTCTCCAGGCTCTGGCACAGGGCGTAAAGAGGGGCCTGCGGCAGTACGGGCAAGGCCTTGCAGACCAGTGCCAGGTTGCGTTCAACCTGCAGCCGCTCCGCGAGATCTGCAAACCCTTGCAGTCCCAGGGCCTGCCACCCCTCTTCCCCCGGCGCCGCCAGATAGTGGCAGAGGGCCTCGTAGTAAGCGGAAGGGGCTTGTTCCAGCTGGCGGGCCAGCTTGGCGTGCACACTGGCCATCTTGGCCTCGGCCGGACGGAAGGTGTAGGGGTTGTCCGCCAGACGCTGGGCCTTCTCTTCGTCCAGTTCACCGGTGAGCTTGTAGCCCAGAGTCTCTACCACCTGATCCATGAAATGCTTGGGGCCGCTGGAGATGAGCAGGCCGCGTTCATCGAGGGCGAACTTGAGGAACCAGAGGTAGTGCCTGGATTCGGTTGGCTGGAAGAAGTGCACACCGAGCCAGGCGTGCTGCTGCAACGGCCAGGGGTAGGGCTCCTGCTGCTGCTCGATGCGCACGAAGAGGTCGCTGGGGAGCGAGCGCACCTGGCGGCCCAGATCGAACAGCTGGAACTGGGTATCGGCCTGGGTCAGAAACTCGGTCAGGGTGTTGATGGAAGACATGAAGAGATCCCGCTTGAAGATAATGGGGGCGATTATAAGGGGGCTGCACCAGATAGCCAGAGGCGGTGATGCAGGGTATGAAGGTGACGGCAACATGGCAGCCATTGCGGGGTCGGTGTATAGTAGCGCCCCTTTTTGATGGCCGTATTGAGTGGGGCCCCGTCGCAGACCGGGCCCGCGATGAGGAAGTGAGCGAGATGAATCAATATCTGCTGGTTGCCGGTCTGCTGGGAGAGCTGACTGCCGAGTTGCAACGTCTGGAACGCTGGCAAGCCGACCATCCGGGGAGCGAGGCGCTGGCAAGCGAGCTGCCGTTCTGTGTCGATACCCTGAGTTTCGATCAGTGGCTGCAGTTCGTGCTGATCCCGCGCATGGAACAACTGGTGCTGCTGCAGGCTCCGCTGCCGACCAGCGTCTCCCTCTATCCCATGGCGAGTGAGGTCTATAAAGAGGAGCTGGCGGAGGTCGAGGCCCTGCTTCGTCTGATCGCCCGTTTCGATCTGCTGCTCTCCGGCAAAGTGGTCGAACAATGATGGACGAGCAGACCCGGACAGCGGATGCCTTGCAGCCGACACTGCTTTATCAGGATGACTGGCTGGTGGCGGTGAACAAACCGTCCGGTCTCCTGGTGCACCGCAGTTGGCTCGACAAGGCCGAGACCCGTTTCGCCATGCAGATGACCCGGGATCTGATCGGGGGTCGTCATGTCTACCCCGTGCACCGACTGGACAGGCCCACTTCGGGTGTGCTGCTGTTTGCTCTCGATCCTGCCGTGGCCCGCACCCTGACCGAGGCCTTTGCTGCCCGTCAGGTCCACAAGGAGTACCTGGCACTGGTGCGGGGATGGGCCCCCGAAGAGGGGCTCATCGACTATCCGCTCAAGGAGCAGCTGGACAAGATTGCCGATGCCTTCAGCGACCCGGATCGCCCCGCCCAGGAGGCGGTGACCGCGTTTCGTCGTCTGCATCAGGTCGAGTTGCCCTTCGCCGTCTCCAAGAAGCATCCCACCAGTCGCTACAGCCTGGTCCGCCTCTTTCCCAAGACGGGGCGCAAGCACCAGCTGCGCCGCCATCTGGATCACCTGTTCCACCCCATCGTTGGTGATACCACCCACGGGGATGGCCGGCACAACCGCTTCTTTCGCGAGCATTACGGGTGCGACCGCCTGCTGCTGATCGCGCACCGTCTGAGCTTCGAGCATCCGGTGCTCAAGGTGCCGATGCGGATCCAGGCGCCCCTGGGCCCCGAGGTGCTGGGTCTGTTCGCCCGTCTGGGCTGGCCTGCCAGCGAGCAAGACTACGGCGCCTGAGCCTCTTTCCATCTGTTGCCTCTGACCGGGCTGTGGCATGCTGTAGCCCAGGTACGTCAGAGGAATGACTTATGGCTCAACGAGATATCGCCTGCGCAATCGCGTGCCCCCCGCCTGTTCAGGGGGGCTCTTCCTACCCATCCCGGTCTTGCCGGGTCCAATATCTGTCCCTGAGGAGTCGCTGATGGCCGAGATCGACATCCTGGTCGGCACCGTCTACGGCTCTGCCATGCTGGTGGCCGAGACCCTCTGTGACCACCTGCAAGCCAATGGCCATGTCTGCCAGATCTTCGATGACGCGGCGTTGACCGACATCGATGCCTCACGCTTTCTGCTCATCGTGACCGCCACCACGGGGCAGGGGGATATACCGCCCAATTTGCAACCCTTTGCCAGTGCCCTGGCCGATCGTGCTCCTTATATGAAGGGATGGCGCTATGCCCTCATCGCCATGGGAGACAGCAGCTATGAACACTTCTGCGGAGCGGGGCGAACGCTGGATGCTCTGTTGCAGGAGCTGGCTGCCGAGCCACTGGTTGTGCGCCTGGAAATCGATGCGACGGTAGAAGATGAGCCTGAAGTGGCAGCGCTGGCCTGGTTGAAAACCTGGGAAAATAGACTGTAGCCAGACCCTTCTCCCCGAGAATAAATTCACCTCCGTGAGTGTGCTGACGGGGGTGTTTTATTTTTGGGGCGTCACGCCTCAGCCCCCAAATATATCCTCTCTTTCGTCCGGTTATTTTTCTCGCCAATGATGATAACCGGTTGGCCATATTCATCATCACCCACGACAAATTGAAAAATTAAAAGTTCCGCATTGAAAGCGATTTCAGTCATGTTTTTGCTACTGCGACACGGATTTATCACTTAACTCTCGTCGCGAATTAATATTTGAAAGCGCTTTCTTTGGTTGTTGTTTTTATTTTTTGTGCTTTTAATGGGTGATTTGAACCAACAAATGCAAATTTATTGATATTTTGTTGCCTTGGTTGTCGGTGGCGTGCGATTTGTCATCGTTTTGTGAATCAGCTCATGTTTGCAGGGAATTTGGGTACATATAATCGACCTCGGTTATCACCAAAACGTTTTTCCGGTGATAAGAACTTGAATATCAGGATCACACTCCTCTCAGCGGGAATAAGGAAAATGAAAATGAAAGCAAAGTGGCTCCCGATCGCTGCAGCAGTAACCGCAGCCCTGGCTTCCCAAGCCGCCTTCGCCGTTGATTTCCACGGCTACTTCCGTTCCGGTGTCGGTGTTTCCGGTGACGGGGACATGGTCAAATACAACGTCAACAAGGTTGGTCGTCTGGGTAACGAAAATGATACCTACGGCGAAGTCCAGCTGGGTCAGGAAGTCTTCAACAAAGATGGCAAGACTTTCTACGTAGACTCCATGTTCGCCATGGCGTCCAACGGCTCCAACGACTGGGAAGGTACCGGCACCGTCTGTAACTTCGATGCCAAGCAGTGCAACGGCGACTCCGACTTCGCCCTGCGTCAGTTCAACGTGCAAGCCAAGGGGCTGCTGGGCTTCGCGCCGGAAGCCACCCTGTGGGCCGGTAAGCGTTTCTACCAACGTCACGACATCCACATCTCTGACTTCTACTACTGGAACATCTCCGGTGCCGGCGCCGGTATCGAAGGCATCCAGGCTGGTCCTGGCAAGCTCTCCCTGGCCTGGGTCCGAAACGACCGCAGCGCGGGTGATGTCTTCGGTCAGTACACCCAGACTGGTGTAGATGGCAACGGTGATCCGGTTTACCAGAAGAACGAAGATCTGAACGTCAACACCCTGGACGTGCGTTATGCCGGCATCCCGCTGTGGCAGGACGGCTCTCTGGAAGTGGGCGCCATGTATGCCCTGGTCAATGAGACCGACGCCCAGAAAGATCTGAAGAACGACAACATGAAGAACGGCGTCATGCTGACCGCCGAACTGACTCAAGGCATCTTCGGTGGCTTCAACAAGACCGTGCTGCAGTACGGTACCGAAGGCTACTCCAAGACCATGGCCTACTACGGTGATGGCTCCTGGTACGGTGCCGAAGCCAAAGCCGGTGCCGATGGCTACCGTATCATCAACTGGGGCGTCATCCCGATGGGCAACTCCTGGGAGATGGGTCACCAGCTGGTCTACGGGGTAGGCAACGAGATGTGGGATACCAACGACAAGACCGAAACCATGTCTGTCGTAGTTCGCCCGATGTACAAGTGGGATGACTTCAACAAGACCATCTTCGAAGGCGGTTACTTCAAGGACAAGACCAGCTATAACAATGGCGCTGCCGATGACAAGGATGCTGGCTACAAGCTGACCCTGGCTCAGGCCTGGTCTGCCGGCTCCAGCTTCTGGGCCCGTCCGGAAATCCGTGTATTCGCTTCCTATCTGGCGAATGATGAAGACAAGGAAGTGTTTGAAGGCAACACCTCCAAAGACACCTATCAGGTTGGCGTACAAGCAGAAGCCTGGTGGTAAGCAATATCTTCAGTTAAGTTAGTCACTGCCCCCTTATGGGGGCAGTTTTGTTTCGCATGATGTGGCAACCGGGTTATGGAGATAAGAAGAATGAAACTGGTAAAGATGTCTATCGCGGCCATGGTTACCGCGCTGCTGGCCGGTTGTTCCGGTAGCATGGTGGTGCCCGTGCAGGAGCACGCCTCCATTCTGAGTAATGCCGATCAGGCCAAGCAGGCGCTCTCCCAGGCAACCAGTTGTTGCACAGGGTTCAACGAATTCAATTATGTCTCCCTGCCGGAAGGCGAGACGCTGCTGGCCATCGACGGCAAGCAGCCCAGTTATCAGTTTGACGAGGGCATGAGCTATTTTGCCGCCTATCGTCTGCCGGCCAATACCGGCAATCTGGCCATCACCCTGGCCTCCCAGGTCAGCAAGACGGTACTGGTTCCCAAGGTGATCATGCTGGATGCCCAGTTCAAGGTGACTCGCGTGCTGGGTGAGTCGGTCTTTGCCTATCAACCAGCCCACCTGCTCGACAACGACAGGATTGAGGGGCGTGTGTTTGTGGACCGCAGTATGCCGGGCAATCCCGCCACTGAAACCTATATGGTGGTCTATGCGCCGGCCAACGAGACGGCGGGCAGCACCACCATCTTGCACCCCGCGAAGGCCTTTGCTCGTGCCAACGGCACGGTCGAGCCGGATATCAAGGACCCCGTGATCCCCCATTCGCCCTGGGGTCTGGTACAGATAAAGGTCACGGACATGGCCAAGGGACAAGGCCTGGAAGCCGTGTTCAAGCCTGAATACGCCGACAAGGTGGCGATGAGCCAGGCCAAGCCTGCTACCACTGCCGTGGCTGCGACGGCGGCCACCACGGCAGCCGTTGCCGCAGCGCCGAGCAAACCGGCTCCCGCCATGCTGAGTGAGACCGAGAGCTTCTACAACGCCCAGATCGAGAAAGCGGTGAAGGTCGGTGATATCGACAAGGCGATGCAGCTCGTGAATGAAGCCGAGCGTGCCGGTTCAACCAAGGCGAAATCGGTCTTTATTGATGCAGTGAAACGTTCACAGAAGAACTAAATATCTCGGTTTATTAAAATCGATATTTATTGGAGGCCTCCCTTGTTGGAGGCCTTTTTAATCGGTAGACTGGATAATATAAATCCGCAATAAGTTACATTTGGTTACAGTGAGTATCACTGAGTATTATTTGGTTTCTTTGTGATTTGTTTTGAAGTGGTTTATTTCTTTTTGCGGCGAAGCTATAACAATACGAAATAATATTCAAGATAGCCCCCTCTCTGCTTATTTATTATCTTGTGATCTCTCCTCCAAATTTATTATTCCCTTGTTTCCGACAGAGGCATTTCCACCCCCGCTGGGTTATATTCTGCTGGTCAAAATAAGCAACCCGGAAAACGCATTTGGCGCAGTGACTGATGAAGCACATCGTCATCAATAAACTGCCCTGAGTCGTTGTCGGAAAAAAAATCCATTCAGGAGCGCACACATGTTAAAAAATGCTTTCTCTAATCTGCAAAAGGTCGGTAAGGCGCTGATGCTGCCCGTATCGGTCTTGCCCGTTGCAGGTATTCTGCTGGGGGTGGGGGCTGCCCACTTCAGCTGGTTGCCGGAAATCGTCTCCCAACTGATGGAGCAGGCCGGTGGTTCAGTGTTTGGCCAGATGGCGCTGCTGTTCGCCGTGGGCGTCGCCCTTGGCTTCACCAATAACGACGGTGTTTCCGGCCTGTCCGCCATCGTCGGCTACGGCATCATGACCGCCACCCTGACTGTGATGGCGCCTGTGATGGGTGTCGAGAAGATCGATACCGGTGTGCTGGGTGGTATCCTCGCCGGTGGCGTGGCTGCCTGGGCGTTCAACCGCTTCTACAAGATCCAGCTGCCAGAGTACCTCGGCTTCTTCGCTGGCAAGCGCGCCGTGCCCATCATCACCGGTTTTGTTTCCATCGGTCTGGGTGTCGTGCTCTCCTTCATCTGGCCGCCGATTGGTGGTGCCATCGGTGCCTTCTCCGACTGGGCTGCCAACCAGAACCCGGTCCTGGCCTTCGGTATCTACGGCGTGGTTGAGCGCTCCCTGATCCCGTTCGGTCTGCACCACATCTGGAACGTGCCGTTCTTCTATCAGGCTGGTACCTGCGTCAACGCCGCCGGTGAAACCGTACACGGCATCATGACCTGCTTCCTGACTGCTGATGACGCTTCCCGTGCTGCCGGCAACGGCTTCGGTCAGCTGGCGGGTGGCTACCTGTTCAAGATGTTCGGTCTGCCTGCTGCCGCGTTTGCCATTGCGCACTCCGCCAAGCCGGAAAACCGCGCCAAGATCGTAGGTATCATGGCTTCTGCTGCCCTGACCTCCTTCCTGACCGGTATCACCGAGCCTATCGAATTCTCCTTCCTGTTCGTGGCCCCGGTTCTGTACGCCATCCACGCCCTGCTGGCCGGTCTGGCATACGTGCTGACCAACATGCTGGGTGTCGTTCACGGTCACACCTTCTCCAACGGCTTCATCGATTTCGTGGTGCAATCCCCGCGTGCCGACAACATGCTGCTGCTGGTGGGTCTGGGTCTGGTCTACGCGGTCATCTACTACGTGGTCTTCACCGTGGTCATCCGTGCCATGAACCTGAAAACCCCGGGTCGTGAAGACGAAGCTGCCCAAGAGTCCTCTGCCGGTCAAAGCAAGGACGAGATGTCTGCTGCACTGGTCTCCGCCTTCGGTGGCAAAGAGAACATCGCCTCTCTGGACGCCTGCATCACCCGTCTGCGTGTCGGTGTGAAGGATGTGGCCAAGGTTGACCAGGCTGGTCTGAAGAAGCTGGGCGCCGCCGGTGTGGTGGTTGCCGGTTCCGGTGTACAGGCTATCTTCGGCACCAAGTCCGACAACCTGAAAACCGACATGGACATCTGGATGAAGAGCAACTGATTGTCGCTCCGATATCCGAGTTCCGAAAAGGGAGGCGCAAGCCTCCCTTTTTGCTGGGTTGCGTTTGGTGGCGGGACATGTGCGGGGGCTTTCCTAGCGGCGCCAGCATGGTGTGATCCAATGAAATAAGGCGCCCCTGGGCGCCTTTGCTGCATCAGACCGGCTTAAAGCTTTTCGAGATCCCGTTCTATCTCGCTGATCTTGTTCTGCACCACTTTTTCCAGATGACGCAAGTCGCGCAGTATTTTCTGCTTGATGTCCGGATCGGCGGAAGGCTGGCCGCCCTGGGTCAGATTGTCCAGCTCATCCACCACGTATTTGAGGTTGGCGTTGATCTCGGTGACATCTTTGTACTCATGGGTCCCCGAGTCGACCAGCATGGTCTTGCGCTGGCGAGGGTATTTGAATTTGACGCTCTTGGCGAAGAATTCACCCTTCTGCTTCTTGAAATAGATCTTGAGGATGTCGTGGTTGGCTTCCTGGCGCAGGGTGTAGCTGTCCACCGAGGTGGGTTCCTGGATCCCCAGGCTCTTGAGATTCTCGTACATCGGGCTTCCTTGGTTTGAAACGATCCTGACCCCTCTATCTTACCCGAGTCCGGGCGCCTTGCCTGTGACAGGCGCGCCAAATTCAAATTGGTGTCAAAAAGGTCTTTTTTAATCAACGAGCCAAGGGGGAGAGGTGAACGCCTTGTCAGCACTGCCATAAGCGGTATCGTCTCATGGGGGTGTGCAGTGCTGGTGGGGCAGGGGAGTTGGCGCCCACCCATGAGAGCGGGCATGAAAAAGGGCACCAGAGGTGCCCTTGATGACATCGGCGTGGATTACTCGTCGATGGAGCGCAGCAGGGCGTTGATGCCGACCTTGGCGCGGGTCTTGGCATCCACCTTCTTGACGATGACGGCGGCGTAGAGGCTGTACTTGCCGCACTTGGAGGGCAGGGAGCCGGAAACGACCACGGAGCCGGCCGGGACGCGGCCGTAGTGGATTTCACCGGTTTCGCGGTCATAGATGCGGGTGGACTGGCCGATGAAGACCCCCATGGAGATGACGGAGCCTTCCTCGACGATCACCCCTTCCACCACTTCGGAACGGGCACCGATGAAGCAGTTGTCTTCGATGATGGTCGGGTTGGCCTGCAGTGGCTCCAGTACGCCGCCGATGCCGACGCCGCCGGAGAGGTGAACGTTCTTGCCGATCTGGGCGCAGGAGCCCACGGTGGCCCAGGTGTCGACCATGGTGCCTTCATCGACGAAGGCGCCGATGTTGACGTAGGAGGGCATCAGCACTGTGTTCGGGGCGATGAAGGAGCCTTTGCGCGCGGTTGCGGGCGGCACGACGCGTACACCGGCAGCCTTGAACTGCTCTTCGGTGTAGTTGGAGAACTTCAGGGGAACCTTGTCGTAGTACTGGGCATCGTCGCCCTTGATGATGCCGTTGTCGTTGATGCGGAAGGAGAGCAGCACGGCCTTCTTCAGCCACTGGTGGACGACCCACTCGCCGGCAATCTTCTCGGCAACCCGTGCTTTGCCGGAGTCCAGCAGGTCGATGGCTTCCAGAATGGCGGCCTTGGTGGCGGCATCGACGGAGCCGGGGGTGATGGAGTCACGGCGCTCGAAGGCCGCTTCGATGGTCTGTTGCAACTGGGTCATGACAGGTTTCCTTTATAAAATTCTGTTTGTTGTATCACACTTTTCCAATCGTTTTTAAGGGCTCTCGCCGATTTCTTCAGAATCAGGGCGATTTATTGTACTTGAGTGGTCCAACCATTTGTTCTGATTGAGGAATCAATACGTCAAAAAGCCTCTTTCTAGGCTTCATCCGAGCGTGTCAGGCACTCTCGCCAACCGGTTCCTGGGGGTTGAGCTGATTGACCAGCCTCTCCTCGAGGGCTTGTTGCTCCTCCGGGTTCAGCGGCTCTCCGGCCAGGGTGGTGAGGCTGAAGAAGTCCTCCACCCGCTCACCGATGGTGGTGATCTTGGCGGCATGGAGGGAGAGGCCGCACTGTTGGAACACGGCACCGATACGGGCCAGCAGGCCCGGGGTATCCAGGGCCGTCAGCTCCAGCAGGGTGTGACGGTTTTCGCCCCTGTGGGGCAGAAACACCACCCGGGTCGGCACGCTGAACTGGCGGTGGCGCCGTGACAGGGGCTTGCTGCGCAGCACCAGCTTGCCTGGCTCCTGCAGCGCCTTCTCCAGCGCCTTCTTGATGGTGGCGGTGCGGTTGGGGCTGATGGGGTCGCCGCTTGGTTCCAGCACGATGAAGGTGTCCAGCACATAGTCGTTGCGCGAGTTCATGATCTGGGCGTCGTGGATGCTCAGGTTCTTCTGATCCAGCGCCGAGGCCACGGTGGCGAACAGGTTGGGCATGTCGCGGCAATAGATGAACACCTCGCTGCCGCCCCGGATGGGGTGCTTGCCGATGAGCACCAGGGGCGCCGGGTTGTCACCGTGGGCGATGATCTTGCGGCAGTGCCAGGCGATCTGCTCCGGGCTGTGGCGCAGGAAGTAGTCGGCCTTGAAGTCGTTCCAGAGGGCGTTGACCGCATCCAGGGATACCTCGCGCTGGGCCAGGATCTGCCTGGCCTGACGCTGGTTCTCGCGGATCTTGAGCCGCATGTCCGGCGGGTTCTCCAGACCCTGGCGCAGGGCCTTCTGGGTGGCGAAGTAGAGTTCGCGCAGCAGGGTGCCCTTCCAGTCGTTCCACAGGGTGTCGTTGGTGGCGCAGATGTCCGCCACGGTCAGGCAATAGAGCAGATCGAGGTGCAATTCGTCGCGCACCTTCTGGGCAAAGTCGGTGACCACGTCCGGATCGTAGATGTCGCGGCGCTGGGCGGTGACCGACATCAGCAGGTGGTGGCGCACCAGCCAGGCGACCAGCCGGCTCTCGTAGCGATCCAGCCCGTGCAACTGGCAGAACTCCAGCGCATCCACGGCGCCGAGTTCGGAGTGATCCCCCCGCCGCCCCTTGGCGATGTCGTGGAACAGGGCCGCGATGCTGAGCAGCTCGGGCTTGCGCAACTGGGTGAATACCTCGTGGCAGAGCGGGTGGGTCTGGCGGCTGGCTGGATTCGGGAAGCGATGGATGTTCTGGAGCAGCCTGTGGGTGTGTTCGTCCACCGTGTAGGCGTGGAACATGTCGAACTGCATCTGGCCGACGATGAGATTCCACTGGGGCAGGTAGGCTGCGAGGATCCCGTACTTGTGCATGAGCGTGAGCGGCTGGCCGATGCCGTTGGGGTGGCGCAGCAGCGCCATGAAGAGGCGGCGGCACTCGGGCAGGTCCTGCAGCCAGCAGCTCAGGGTGCGCCTGGCCTCGCGCAACTGGCGCAGGGTGGCGGAGTGGATGCCGGCGATCTCCGGGTGCTGGGCTATCTGGTAGAAGAGCCGCAGGATGGCGGCCGGATCCCGGCCGAACAGCTCGGAATCCACCGCATCGATGAGGCGACCGCGCAGCTGGAACTCGTCGCTGATGCGGCGCACGTCCATGGCGGTGTTGCCGAGGATCGCCTCGTCAAACAGTTGCAGCAGCATCTCGTTGAGCTCGGCCACCCGCCGCACCGTCTGGTAGAAGCGCTTCATCATCT
Organism: Aeromonas sp. QDB30; assembly: GCF_027707645.1. Lineage (NCBI taxonomy): Bacteria > Pseudomonadati > Pseudomonadota > Gammaproteobacteria > Aeromonadales > Aeromonadaceae > Aeromonas > Aeromonas sp. QDB30. The sequence goes on from NZ_JAPCIY010000005.1 coordinate 47,961, forward strand.
GCTCGACCGGGCCGTTGCCTTCCCCCTCGAAGCCCAGCATCTGGGCCACGGTGCGCTGGCGGTCGAACAGCAGGCGGTTGTCCCCCTTGTTGATGGCCATGTGCAGGGCGAAGCGCACCTTCCAGAGGAAGTTCTGGCAGTCGAGCAGTTCGCGGTACTCGGCCCGGTTGAGGAAACCGTGGCTGGTCATCTCGAACAGTGTGGTGGCGCCGAAGTGGCGGCGGGCGACCCAGGCCAGGGTCTGGATGTCGCGAAGGCCCCCCGGGTTGTTTTTGAGATCCGGCTCCAGCTTGTAGGCGGTGCCGAGGAACTGCTGGTGGCGCAGGGCCTGCTCTTCGCGCTTGGCGCGAAAGAAAGCCTCGCTCGGCCAGAAATGCTGGGGCAGGGTGGCGGCCTGCAACTGTTCGAACCCCGCCAGGCGACCCGTGATGTAGCGCGCCTCGATGAGGTTGGTGGCGACCGTGATGTCGGCGCGCCCCTGCTCGATGCACTCGGCCACGTTGCGCACCGATTGTCCCACTTCCAGCTTGAGATCCCACAAGAGGGTGATGAACTCGCCGATGCGAAGCCCCAGCACCTCGTCCAGTTCATCTCCTTCGTAGAGGAGCAGCAGGTCGATATCGGAGTGGGGATGGAGTTCGCCGCGGCCATAGCCGCCTACCGCGATCAGGGTGAGCTCGGTCCTGTCGAAGCCGAACTTGTGCCAGAGCCTGGTCAGCAGCGCGTCCATGTATTCGGAGCGGGTGGCGACCAGTTCGATGATGTTGTCACCGGCGTCGAAGCGCTCGTGCAGCCAGGCGAGGAAGCGGCTCAGGTACTCCTTGCAGTTGTCGCGGGTGAGCTGATCGTCTGGGAGCAGATGGGGAGAAAGCAGGCTGGCATCCATGGCATGTCACACTCTCGGTCGGGCCGGGTAAAGAGCAACCCCGGCGCGCGGCCGGGGTTGAATGTCAAACGTGGCGGATAAAACGCTCGATAGTGTCGTCGGGGCGCAGGGTCAGGACCTCGCAGCCATCCTCGGTCACCAGCAGGGTGTGCTCCCACTGGGCGGAGTCGCCGCCGTCCTTGGTGGTCACGGTCCAGCCATCCTTCGGATTGACCTTGCAGTGGTACTTCTTGCTGTTGACCATGGGCTCGATGGTGAAGCACATGCCCGCTTTCAGCTCCAGCTTGCCGCCGTTGCGGTAGTGGAGGATCTGCGGCTCTTCGTGGAACTCGGCACCGATGCCATGGCCGCAGTAGTCGCGTACCACGGAGAAGCCGGCCTGCTCGACGATGGGCTGGATGACGGCGCCGATCTCGGTGATGCACATGCCCGGGCGCACCCGCTTGATGGCGGCATAGAGGCTATCCTGGGCCACCTTGCAGAGCTGGCGGCGCAGGGGGGTGGTCTGGCCCACGATGAACATGGCGGAGGTATCGCCGTGATAGCCATCCTTGATGACGGTGATGTCCAGATTGATGATGTCCCCTTCCCGCAGCTTCTTGTGGTTCGGGATGCCATGGCAGATGACATCGTTCACCGAAGTACAGATGGACTTGGGGAAACCGTGGTAATTGAGCGGCGCGGGGATGGCCTGCTGCACGTCGACGATGTAGTCGTGGCAGAGGGTATTCAGTTCGTCTGTGGTGACGCCCGCCTTGACGTGGGGGGCGATCATGACCAGCACGTCGGCGGCCAGCTGGCCGGCGACACGCATTTTTTCAATCTCTTCCGGTGTCTTGATTTTAATGGACATGGGATCTCTCTTGGGGCCTGATTGCGCATCCTGCCGATGCCCAACAACCAGGTAATGAAAAATAGATGCGTTTGCAATCAGGGCGAAATTTTATCCCCAACCCCCGTTTACTTCCAGTGTGATCGTCATCGCAACGTCATCAGGAGGTCGCACCATGGTCCGGGATCCATTTTTAGCACCCGGGCTGGTGGTGTCATGACCAAAGTTATGGTATAAAGCGCGCCGGAATGGGGAACTCGTGTCCTCATGCCATCACCCTTACTCAACAACACACACACATCGACACATATGCCGGGGTGCCTTAACGGGTCGGTTATATGGGATGTGTGGAGGCCTAACCCCAATACAGAGGTATAAAATGGCTAAAGTTTCTATGCGCGACATGCTGCAAGCCGGCGTTCACTTCGGTCACCAGACTCGTTACTGGAACCCGAAAATGAAGTCCTACATCTTCGGTGCCCGCAGCAAAGTTCACATCATCAACCTGGAAAAAACCGTTCCGATGTTTGACGATGCCATGAACTTCATCAGCTCCGTAGCTGCCAAGAAAGGCAAGGTACTGTTCGTAGGTACCAAGCGTGCCGCGTCTGAAGCCGTCAAAGAAGCCGCTGAGCGTTGCGACCAGTTCTATGTTAACCACCGCTGGCTGGGCGGCATGCTGACCAACTGGAAAACCGTTCGTCAGTCCATCAAGCGCCTGAAAGATCTGGAAACCCAGAGCGAAGACGGTACCTTCGACAAGCTGACCAAAAAAGAGGCGCTGATGCGTACTCGCGAAATGGAAAAGCTGGAGAAGAGCCTGGGTGGTATCAAGAACATGGGCGGCCTGCCTGACGTTCTGTTCGTTGTCGATGCCGACCACGAGCACATCGCTATCAAAGAAGCCAACAACCTGGGTATCCCGGTAGTTTCCATCGTTGATACCAACTCCAACCCGGACGGCGTTGACTATGTCATCCCGGGTAACGACGACGCTATCCGTGCCGTACAGCTGTACCTGAACGCTGCTGCTGACACCGTTCTGGAAGCCCGTGAGCAGGACATCGTTGTTCAAGCCGAACAAGATGGCTTCGTTGAAGCTGAGTAATTGATAAGGACTGAAAAGCCCTTATTAACCAAGCTGATGTAATTGGTTAGCAGGGGCCCTTGTGGCCCCTGTTTCTTGTCAATTCAAGACCGAGGATACTGGACATGGCAAACATTTCTGCCGCCCTGGTAAAAGAACTGCGCGAGCGCACCGCCGCTGGCATGATGGATTGCAAAAAAGCGCTGGAAGAAGCCAACGGTGATATCGAGCTGGCTATCGAGAACATGCGTAAATCCGGTCAGGCCAAGGCCGCCAAGAAAGCTGGCCGTATCGCCGCTGAAGGTGTGATCTTCGCCCGTACCGAAGGCAACGTTGCCGTCATGATCGAGCTGAACTGCGAGACTGACTTCGTTTCCAAGGATGCCGGTTTCCTGGCCATGGGTCAGAAGATCGTCGAGATCGCTGCTACCCAGAAAATCGCTGACGTTGACGCGCTGAAAGCCGCCGACTTCGGCAACGGCGAGTCCGTCGAGCTGACCATCACCAACCTGATCGCCAAGATCGGTGAGAACATGAACCTGCGTCGCGTGATGCTGGTTGAAGGTGACAACCTGGGCACCTACGTTCACGGCTCCCGCATCGGTGTTATCACCAAGCTGGTTGGCGGTACCGACGAGCTGGCCAAAGATCTGGCCATGCACGTTGCTGCCAACAGCCCGCAATTCGTCAAACCGGAAGACGTGTCTGCCGAAGTCGTTGCCAAAGAGCGCGAAATCCAGATCGACATCGCCATCAACTCCGGCAAGCCGAAAGAGATCGCCGAGAAGATGGTTGAAGGCCGCATGAAGAAGTTCACCGGTGAGGTTTCCCTGACTGGTCAACCGTTCGTGAAAGATCCTTCCATGACCGTTGCCGAGCTGCTGAAGAAAGAAGGCGCTGACGTTGTTTCCTTCACCCGTTTCGAAGTGGGCGAAGGCATCGAGAAGCAAGAGACCGACTTCGCTGCTGAAGTAGCAGCCCAGATCGCGGCCGCTCAGAAGGCCTAATCGAACCGGTTTTTCCGTTTCCCCAGACCGCGACTTATGTCGCGGTCTTTATATGACCAGGAATCAGTGACATGAGTACCAATCCCAAGCCTGCATACAGACGTGTTCTTCTGAAGTTGAGTGGTGAAGCCCTGCAAGGATCCGAGGGTTTCGGCATTGATCCGGCGGTGCTGGAACGGATGGCCCAAGAGATCAAAGAGCTGGTTGAGCTGGGTGTTCAGGTCGGTCTGGTCATCGGTGGCGGCAACCTGTTCCGTGGTGCTGGCCTTGCCAAGGCAGGCATGAATCGCGTGGTGGGTGACCACATGGGCATGCTGGCGACCGTCATGAACGGCCTGGCCATGCGTGATGCCCTGCATCGTGCTTATGTGAATGCCCGCCTGATGTCGGCCATCTCCCTGCAAGGGGTCTGCGACTCCTACAGCTGGGCCGAAGCCATCAGCCAGCTGCGTGCCGGCAAGGTGGTGATCTTCTCTGCCGGTACCGGCAACCCCTTCTTTACCACCGACTCGGCAGCCTGCCTGCGCGGTATCGAGATCGAAGCCGACGTCGTGCTGAAAGCCACCAAGGTCGATGGCGTGTTCACCGATGACCCGGTCAAGAACCCGGATGCCGTGCTCTATCAGGAACTGAGTTATGATGAAGTTCTTGAAAAAGAACTCAAAGTGATGGATCTTGCTGCTTTTACCCTGGCCCGCGACCACGATCTGCCGATCCGGGTGTTCAACATGAACAAACCGGGCGCGCTGCGCCGCGTGATCATGGGTGAGCCGGAAGGTACCCTGATCCACCAGGCCAGCAAGTAAGGCAAGTGTGAGCCCCAGGCTCGCTTGTCCATTACGCCAGTCAACAAGATAGATACGAGCCGCCTGTCGGCTCGTTCGCCAAAAGGAAAACCACTGTGATCAACGAGATTAAAAACGACGCCAAGGACCGCATGGGCAAAAGCGTAGAGTCGCTGAAGACCCAGATGTCCAAGATCCGTACCGGCCGTGCTCATCCGAGCCTGCTCGACGGCATCCAGGTGGAGTATTACGGTGCTGCCACTCCTCTGAAGCAGTTGGCCAACGTGGTGGCAGAAGATGCCCGTACTCTCTCCATCTCCATCTTCGATCGCTCCATGATACAGGCGGTGGAAAAAGCCATCCTGACCTCCGATCTGGGCCTGAACCCGTCCAGCAACGGCCAGACTCTGCGCGTACCGCTGCCGCCGCTGACCGAAGAGCGTCGCCGTGATCTGACCAAGATCGTCCGTGCCGAAGCCGAAGGTGCCCGGGTTGCCATTCGCAACATCCGTCGCGATGCCAACGCCGACCTGAAAGCCCTGCTGAAAGAGAAAGAGATCTCCGAAGACGACGACCGTCGCGCCCAGGAAGAGATCCAGAAGCTGACCGATACCTTCATCAAGCTGGTGGATGACGCCCTGGTTGTGAAGGAAAAGGAGCTAATGGAAATCTAAGCCTCCGACAGGTATATTACGAGCGCCGTGTAGTGCCCCTGCACGGCGCTTTTGTCTTTGTGGGAGAAATGAATGTCGCTTTTGGCAGCGCTAGGCGATAGCGCCAGCTCGTCCTTGCCCCGTCACGTCGCCATCATCATGGATGGCAATGGTCGCTGGGCCCAGAACCGCGGCAAGATGCGGGTTTCCGGGCACAAGGCGGGCGTGAAATCCGTGCGTGAGGCCGTGGCCTTTGCCGCCCGCGCCAAGATGGAGGCGCTGACCCTGTTTGCGTTTTCCAGCGAGAACTGGCGCCGTCCGGAAGGGGAAGTAAACGCCCTGATGGAGTTGTTCATGACGGTGCTGGGTCGCGAGGTGAGCAAGTTGCACAGCAACGGCATTCGCCTTCGGGTGATTGGCGACACTGCCCGCTTCAGCGAGCGGCTGCAGGCAAAGATTGCCAAGGCCGAGGCCCTGACCGCCAACAATCAGGGATTGACCCTCAATATCGCCGCCAACTATGGCGGTCAGTGGGACATCGCCCAGGCGGCCCGGACCCTGGCACGGGCCGTGGCGGCGGGTGAACTGGATGCCGAGGCGGTCGATGAGGCGGCATTGGGTCGTCATGTCTGCATGGCTGATCTGCCCCCCGTGGATCTGTTGATCCGCACCGGCGGGGATCATCGCATCAGCAACTTTGTCCTTTGGCAGCTCGCCTATGCCGAACTCTATTTTACCCCGGTCCTGTGGCCCGATTTTGACGAGGCCGAGTTCAGTGGGGCAGTTGCCTCCTTCGTTGCTCGCGAGCGTCGCTTCGGGTGTACGGGTGAACAGATCCGGGAATTGATCGCCGCGCAACAGACCGGCTAAACCCCGCTCCCAAGAGAGAGGTTTCTTTTGCTAAAACAACGAATTATTACCGCATTACTGTTAGTACCCCTGGTGTTGGGGGCGCTGTTTTTTCTGCCGTTGAAATTCTTTGCCCTGCTCGCCGCCCTGGTCTTTCTGCTGGCCAGCCGTGAGTGGAGTGCCTTCGTCACTGCCCAGCCGCAACAGTGGTTGCCGCTGGTGTTCTGTCTGCTGCTGGGGGCCAGCCTGTTTTGGGTGCCCGTGGAGCAACTCTGGATCCCCCAACTGCATCCGCTGGTGATGGGCGTGCTCTGGACCGCCGTCAGCTGGTGGCTGCTGGGGCTGCTGCTGGTGCTGCGTTACCCGCAAAGCGCCAGGCTGTGGCGTGAATCCATCTGGCTCAAATCCCTGTTCGGTCTGGTGACCCTGGTTCCCTTCTTCTGGTCCCTGGTGGCCATTCGCGGTTACAACTTCTACCACGACCCCATGATGGGAGCCTGGATCCTGCTGTTCGTGATGGGACTGGTCTGGGCGGCAGATTCTGGCGCGTATTTTTTCGGCAAGGCGTTCGGCAAACACAAGCTGGCACCGGCCGTGAGCCCGGGGAAAACCATCGAAGGCATGCTGGGTGGGCTGTTTACCGCCAGCCTGCTGGCCATCGGCGTGACCTGGTTCATGGGCTTTGTGCCTGCCAAGATGGGCACCGTGCTGCTCTGTTCCCTGCTGGCGGTGCTGGCCTCCGTGCTCGGCGATCTGGCCGAGAGCATGTTCAAGCGGGAAGCCGGCATCAAGGATTCCGGCACCCTGTTGCCGGGCCATGGCGGCATTCTCGATCGCATCGACAGCCTGACGGCGGCGCTGCCCGTCTTCCTGCTCAGCTACCTGTTGCTCGGTCCGGAGTTTTGATGTTTCGCGCACTGATGATCCCGGGAGCGTCCCGCTCCATCAGTCTGTTACCCAATCAGGAGTCTTGATGCAAAACCTGGTGATCCTGGGAGCGTCAGGCTCCATCGGTCAGAGCACCCTCAAGGTACTGCGCCACAACCCCGGGCGCTGGCAGGTGCTGGCGCTGACCGCTGCTCGCAGCGTGGATGCCATGCTGCGCGACTGTCTCGAATTCTCCCCCCGGTTCGCTGTCATGGTGGACGAAGGCGCCGCCAGCGATCTGGCGGGTCGGCTCAAGGCTCACGGCAGCACCACCCGGGTGTTGTCCGGTCAGGCAGCCCTGTGCGACGTGGCTGCTCACCCCGAGGCCCACAGCGTGATGGCGGCCATTGTCGGTGCGGCGGGTCTAGCACCCACCATGGCTGCCGTGCGCGCTGGCAAGCGCATTCTGCTGGCCAACAAGGAGGCGCTGGTGATGTCCGGAGCCTTCTTCATGGAGGCGGTGCGAGAGCACGGCGCCGAGCTGCTGCCCATCGACAGCGAACACAACGCCATCTTCCAGTGCCTGCCGGTCGACGTGCAGCGCCAGCCCGGTTTCTGCGATCTGGCCGGGGCGGGGATCAGCAAGATCCTGCTGACCGGCTCCGGCGGACCTTTCCGCTATGCCGATGTGGGTGAATTGCACCATGTCACCCCGGCGCAAGCCATTGCCCATCCCAACTGGTCCATGGGGGCCAAGATCTCGGTGGACTCCGCCACCATGATGAACAAGGGGCTGGAGTATATCGAGGCGCGCTGGCTGTTCAATGCGGCCCCCGAGCAGATCCAGGTGGTGATTCACCCCCAGTCCGTCATTCACTCCATGGTGCAGTACAAGGATGGCTCCGTGCTGGCCCAGCTCGGCAACCCGGACATGTGCACCCCCATTGCCCACGCTCTGGCCTATCCGGAACGGATCGAGTCCGGTGTGGAACCTTTGGATTTCTTCAGTGTCGGAGAGTTCAGCTTTATCCGGCCCGACTATGAGCGCTATCCCTGTCTGGCGCTGGCCATGAGCGCGTGCCAGCAGGGGCAGGGGGCGACCACCTCCCTCAATGCCGCCAACGAGGAGGCCGTCGCGGCTTTTCTTGCAGAGCGGATCGGATTTATGGATATTGCCAGAGTCAACGAATCCGTCATGGCCGAGCTGGGCAGCAGTGCTGCCGGCTCTCTGGCGGATCTCATCGCCCTGGACGGTACGGCCCGAGCCCGTGCCCAGCAACTGATAAAGGAGCTTGCCGTATGAACGGACTGTGGTGGCAGCCAGCCCCTCTCCATGCTCTCGAGCGCAGGACTGGACATGACCGCGAGGTACGCGGCTGATGGGCGGGGTTCTGTGGAATATCGGCGCCTTCATCGTGGCTCTCGGGCTGCTGGTGGCGGTGCATGAATTTGGCCACTTCTGGGTGGCTCGTCGTTGCGGCGTCAAGGTGGAGCGCTTCTCCATCGGCTTTGGCAAGGCCATCTGGCGTCGCCTTGGCAAGGATGGCACCGAATACGTGCTGGCCCTGATCCCCCTTGGCGGTTACGTCAAGATGCTGGATGGCCGGGTCGACGAACTCAAACCGGGGGAGGAGGCGCAGGCCTTCAACCACAAGAGCGTCTGGGCCCGGATGGCCATAGTCGCGGCTGGCCCCATGGCGAACTTCGTGTTCGCCCTGTTCGCCTTCTGGCTGATGTTCATGATAGGGGTGCCGAGCGTCAAACCCGTGGTGGGCGAGGTGCGTCCCGCCTCCATCGTGGCAGAGGCCGGCATCCTGCCAGGCATGGAGATCGTCGGCGTCGGCGGCGAGGAGACCGGTGACTGGGAGAGCGTCACCTACGCCCTCATCAGCCACCTTGGCGATGACTCGGTCCAGCTCAAGCTCAAGGCGGCCAACACCAGCTATGCAGTGGACAAGACCCTGCAGCTGGCCGGCTGGAAATTCGATCCGGACAAAGAGTCACCCATCGGGAGCCTCGGGATAGTGCCCCTCGGTGGCAAGGTGCTGCCCGTGGTGGAGGCCGTGGTACCGTCGAGCGCCAGCGAGAAGGCCGGCCTTCAGATAGGGGATCGCATCAAGGGGGTCGATGGAGAGGCCATCACCGAATGGGCCCAGTTTGTCGAGCGTGTCCAGCAGTCACCGGCGCAGCCGCTGCAGGTGACGGTGGAGCGCGGGGGCAGCGAGATGACCCTGACCCTGACCCCGGACGGGAAGAAAGTGAAGGGCCAGCTGGTCGGTTTTGTGGGCCTGTCGCCGCAACTGCTTCCATTACCGGATGAGTATCGAACTCTGTTACAGTATGGGCCTTTGCAAGCCCTGTGGCATGGGGTCCAGAAGACCTGGAGCCTGATCACCCTGACCTTCGATATGATAGGCAAGCTGATCGGTGGCATCGTCTCTTTGGACAACCTGAGCGGCCCCATCTCCATCGCCAAGGGGGCCGGCAGCAGCGCCGATTACGGGTTGGTCTATTTCCTCGGATTCCTGGCGCTCATCAGCGTCAACCTGGGGATCATCAACCTGTTCCCCCTGCCGGTGCTCGATGGTGGCCATCTGGTCTATTTCCTCATCGAGGCGATCACCGGCAAGCCGGTATCGGAAAAAATTCAGGAAGTTGGGTTCAGGATCGGCGCCGCCATTCTGATGTTACTGATGGGCATTGCGCTGTTTAATGATTTCGCTCGCCTCTGAGGCCAGAGCATCAACAAGGACACATAAGAACAAAATGGCTGTTAAAAAAGCATTGGTGTTGAGTTGCCTGCTGGGGGCCAGCTTCCTGGCTCAGGCTGCCCCGGCCTCTTTTGTGGTGCAAGACATTCAGGTCGAGGGCCTGCAGAGGGTGACCCTGGGTGCCGCCCTGTTGAATCTGCCGGTGCGGGTCGGTGATTCCGTCGACTCCGTATCCCTGGCGAACGCTATCAAGAAGCTCTATGCCTCCGGCAACTTCGAGGACGTCAAGGTCTATCGCGACGGTCAGGTGCTGCAAGTGGTGGTCAAGGAGCGCCCGACCATCTCCAGCATCGAGTTCTCCGGCAACAAGGACATCAAGGAGGAGCAACTGACCCAGAGCCTGGAATCCTCCGGGATCCGCGTGGGTGATCCGCTTGATCGCACCGTGCTGAGCTCCCTCGAGAAAGGGCTGGAAGATTTCTACTACGGTGTGGGCAAGTACTCCGCCAAGGTCAAGGCCATCGTCACCCCGCTGCCGCGCAACCGGGTCGACCTCAAGTTCACCTTCGTGGAAGGGGAAGCGGCCAAGATCCAGCAGATCAACATCGTCGGCAACAACGTCTTCCCGGAAGAGAAGCTGCTGGCCCAGCTCTCCCTCAAGGACGACGTGCCCTGGTGGAACTTCACCGGTGATCAGCGCTACCAGAAGCAGAAGCTGGCCGGTGACATCGAAGTGCTGCGCTCCTACTACATGGACCGCGGCTACATCCGCTTCACCCAGGAGTCCACCCAGGTCTCCATGACCCCGGACAAGAAGGGGGTCTATGTCACCCTCAACGTCAAGGAAGGGGAGCAGTACAAGGTTTCCGGCATCCAGCTCAAGGGTGATCTCATCGACCGCGGCGGCGAAATGAAGGGCCTCATCCCCATCGAGGCGGGCAGCGTCTACTCCGCCAGCCAGGTAACCCATACCGAAGAGGTGCTCTCCAAGTTCCTCGGCCGTTACGGCTACGCCTATCCGAAAGTGGTCACCTTCCCCCAGATCAACGACCAGACCAAGGAAGTGGAGCTCATCGTCAACGTGGAGCCGGGTCCCCGGGTCTATGTGCGCAACATCAACTTCAGCGGCAACGTCACCACCAAGGACGAAGTGCTGCGTCGCGAGATGCGCCAGATGGAGGGCACCTGGCTCTCCTCCGACAACGTCGAGCAGTCCAAGACCCGTCTCAACCGCCTCGGCTTCTTCGAGACCGCGGAAGTGGACACCAAGCGGGTGCCGGGCAGCGATGACCAGGTCGATCTGGACTTCAAGGTCAAGGAGCAGCCGGCGGGGTCCATCAACGCCGGTATCGGCTACGGCACCGAGTCGGGTCTGAGCCTGCAGGCGGGTCTGCAGCAGGACAACTTCATGGGGACCGGCAAGAAGATCGGCATCAACGCCAGCACCAACGACTACTCCAAGAGCGTCGACCTGAGCTATAACGACCCCTACTTCACCGTGGACGGGGTGAGCCTGGGCGGCCGTCTCTACTACAACAAGTTCAGTGCAGCCGACGCCAACATCGTGGACTACGAGAACACCACCGTCGGTTTCCGTCTCTCCAGCGGCTTCCCGGTCAACGAGAACAACCGTCTCGACTTCAGCCTGGGCTACGAGAACAACAAACTGTCCCAACCCAACCCCTATGTACAGGTGGACGAGTTCTGGAAGGTCTACAACGGCAATCTGGATGGCGACAATCGCATGGTGTTCAACACCGTGGACGTCACCGCCGGCTGGACCCGCTCCACCCTCAACAAGGGTCAGTTCCCGACCTCCGGTGACCGCCAGCGGGTGAACGCCAAGGTGACGGTGCCCGGCATGGATCTGCAGTACTTCAAGCTCAACGCCGAAGATGCCCACTACTTCCCGTTTGATGCCGATCACAAATGGGTCATGCTGGCCAAGGCCCGTGCCTCCTACGGCGATGGCTACGGCACCAATGGCGATTACGAGCACGTTCTGCCGTTCTTCGAGAACTACTACGCCGGTGGTTTCGATACCCTGCGTGGTTTCAAGAGCAACACAGTCGGTCCGAAGGCGCTCTACTACTACAACTTGAGCGGTAACGACGTCATCCAGGGCACTGACAGCTCGGTCGGGGGCAACGCCCTGGCGGTGGCCTCGCTGGAAATGATCGTGCCGACACCCTTTGCCTCCGAGACCTATCAGCCCCAGCTGCGGACCAGCTTCTTCATCGACGCCGGTTCCGTGTGGGATACCCACTTCGACTACAGCCAGTATCAGAACCGTTGCTTCAGTGGTTGCAACTATCTGATGGACTACTCCGACCCGAGCAACATCCGGATGTCGACCGGCCTGTCGCTGCAGTGGCTCTCTCCCATGGGCCCGCTGGTGTTCGTGCTGGCAAGACCAATCAAGAAATACGAAGGGGACGACACCGAAGTCTTCTCCTTCAACATCGGCCGTACCTTCTAAGGGGAGCTGACGCCCCCCCGCCATGGCGGGGGAAGCATGATGGGTCGCGCGTTTGCGTGCCTCACCAGGTAACAAGACGATCTCGTGGATCGCTTGCACAATCAGGTAAATCAGGTAGCCCTCGACCGAGGGACCAAGGAGTAAGTGTGAATAAAGCGTTGAAAGTAGCTGGTTTGAGCTTTGCACTGATGGCTGCCGGCATGGGTTCTGCCTTCGCTGAGACCAAGATTGCCGTGGTCGACATGGGCGAAGTCTTCCAAAAGCTGCCCCAGCGTGAAGCCGTTGCCAAGAAGCTGAAGGGCGAGTTCGAGCCGCGCATGCGTGAACTGCAGAAGCTGGAGTCCGATGGTCAGGCACTGGTCGAGAAGTTCAAGAAGGACGAAGCCTTCATGAGCGCCGAACAGAAGAAGCAGAGCCAGGAGAAGCTGGCCAAGCTGCAGATGGAATTCAACCAGAAGCGTCAGGCGTTTGAACAGGACAACGGTCGCCGTCAGTCCGAAGAGCGCAACAAGATCCTGACTAAGGTGCAGGCTGCCATTGACGCCATCGCCAAGAGCAATGGCTACGATCTGGTGCTGGAGCGCAACGCCGCCCCTTATGCAGCCAGCAAGCTGGACATCTCCGGCCAGGTTATTTCTCAGGTTAGCAAGAGCAACTAATTGATGGCATTCACTCTCGCACAGCTGGCCCAGCAACTGGGGGCCGAGGTCCATGGGGATGGGACCCGGGAAATTCGCAAGGTCGCGACACTGGAAAAAGCCGGGGAGGGGGAGATAGCCTTCCTGTCCAACAAGAAGTACCGGCATTTTCTGGAGCAGAGCAAGGCCACTGCCGTGCTCATCACCGAGGCAGACCTGCCGTTTTGCCCCACCAACGCCCTGGTGCTCAAGGACCCCTACGTGGGCTTTGCACGGGTTGCCCAACTGCTGGACACCACCCCGCAGCCGGCCATGGATATCCATCCGAGCGCCGTCATCGCGGCGGACGTGCAACTGGGCGAGAGAGTGGCCATCGGTGCCAATGCGGTGATCGAATCCGGCGTCGTGCTGGGTGACGATGTGCGTATCGGCCCGGGCTGTTTCGTTGGCAAGGATACCCGACTGGGAGCGCGCTCCCGGTTGTGGGCCAACGTCACCCTCTATCACAACGTGACCCTGGGCACGGACTGTCTGGTACAGGCCGGCACCGTGATCGGGGCAGACGGTTTCGGTTATGCCAACGAGCGCGGCGAGTGGATCAAGATCCCCCAGCTCGGTGGCGTGACCATCGGCAACCGGGTCGAGATCGGTGCCTGCACCACCATCGACCGCGGTGCGCTGGAAGATACCCGCATCGCTGACAACGTCATCATCGACAACCAGTGCCAGATCGCCCACAACGTCGAGATCGGCTACGGCACTGCCGTGGCGGGCTCCACCGTGATGGCCGGTAGTCTCAAGGTCGGCAAATACTGTATCATTGGTGGTGCCTCCGTCTTTAACGGGCACATGGAGATCTGCGACCAGGCCACCGTCACCGGCATGGCCATGGTGATGCGTCCCATCACCGAGCCCGGTATCTACTCTTCCGGCATCCCCCTGCAAACCAATAAAGAGTGGCGCAAGACCGCCGCCCGGGTGATGCGTATCGAAGAGATGCACAAGCGGTTGAGCAAGCTTGAGAAAAAGCTGGATCAAGAATAATCACGATTGGTATAGGGTACTGTTTTGACTACTGAAAAGAAGAGCCTGGGCATCCAGGAAATCATGGATCTGCTGCCCCACCGTTATCCGTTCCTGATGGTGGACAAGGTGGAAAACTACGAGATCAGCGATGAGCGCAAGACCCTGCGCGCCATCAAGAACGTTTCGTTCAACGAGCCGATCTTCCAGGGCCACTTCCCGGCCAAGCCGGTCTTCCCCGGCGTGCTGATCCTGGAAGCCATGGCCCAGGCCACCGGTATCCTGGCCTTCACCATGGTGGGCAAGCCGTCCCCCAACGAGCTCTATTACTTTGCCTCCATCGACAATGCCCGCTTCAAGCGCCCGGTGGGCCCCGGCGATCAGCTGGTGCTGGATGTGGAGTTCCTGAAGGAGCGTCGCGGCATCGCCAAGTTCACCGGTGTCGCCACCGTCGACGGTGAAGTGGTCTGTACTGCCGAACTGATGTGCGCCAAGCGCGAGGTATAACCGTGATCGATCAGACTGCCATCATCCACGACACCGCCATCGTCCATGAGTCTGCCGTCATCGGCAAAGGGGTTGAAATCGGCCCCTTCACCGTCATCGGCGCCGAGGTGGAAATCGGTGACAACACCTGGGTGAGCTCCCACGTGGTGATCAAGGGCCCGACCAAGATCGGTCGCGGCAACAAGATCTTCCAGCACACCTCCATCGGTGAGGATTGCCAGGACAAGAAGTACGCCGGCGAGCGCACCTTCCTCGAGATCGGCGACAACAACGTGTTTCGCGAGAACTGCACCGTGCACCGCGGCACCACCCAGGACCAGAGCCTGACCAAGGTGGGTAGCGGCAACCTGTTCATGGTCAACGTTCACGTGGCCCACGACTGCATCATCGGTGACAACTGCATCTTCGCCAACAACGCCACCCTGGCGGGCCATGTGCACATCGGTGACTTCGTGATCTTCGGCGGTCTGTCTGCCATTCACCAGTTCGGCCGCGTCGGCTCCCACGCCTTCGTCGGCGGCTGCGCTGCCCTGAACAAGGACGTGCCGCCCTACGTGATGGCCGCCGGTAACTACGCCAAGCCGTTCGGGGTCAACTCCGAAGGCCTGCGTCGTCGTGGCTTCAGCGCCGAGGCGATCTCCGCCGTCAAGCGCGCCTACAAGGAGATCTTCCGCTCCGGCAAGACCATTGAAGAGGTGTTGCCCGTGCTGAGCGAGATGGCCCAGAGCGAACCGGCCATCCAGCTCTATGTGGATTTCCTCAAGGACAACGAGCGCGGGATCATCCGTGCCTGATCCCATTCGCATCGGCATCATCGCCGGAGAGACCTCCGGCGACATCCTGGCCGCAGGGCTGGTGCGCGAACTGCAAGCCCGCTACCCGGATGCGCAGTTCGAAGGGATCGCCGGGCCGCGGATGCAGGCTCTCGGCGTGAAGGCGCTGTTCGAGATGGAGGAGCTCTCCGTCATGGGCATCACCGAGGTGCTGGGCCGTCTGCCCCGCATCCTCCAGGTACGCCGCGAACTGCTGCGCCACTTCATCGCCAATCCCCCCGACATCTTCGTCGGTGTGGATGCACCGGATTTCAATATCGGGGTGGAGCTGAAACTGCGCCGCGCCGGTATCAAGACGGTCCACTATGTCAGCCCCTCCGTCTGGGCCTGGCGTCAGGGCCGCATTCACAAGATCAAGGCCGCCACCGACATGGTGCTCGCCTTCCTGCCATTCGAGAAAGCCTTCTACGACCGTTTCGATGCCCCCTGTCGCTTCGTCGGCCACACCATGGCGGACGACATTCCCCTGGTCCCGGATCAAGGGGCGGTGCGCGAGGCCCTCTGCATCGATCCCGCCCGTCGCTGGCTGGCGGTGCTGCCGGGGAGTCGCACGGCGGAAGTGGGCTTCATGGCGCCGGTCTTCCTCGAGGCGTGCAAGCACCTGACGGTGCACAACCCGGATCTCGGTTTCATCGTGCCTCTGGTCAACCAGAAACGGCGCGAGCAGTTCCTCGCCATCAAGGCCGAGGTGGCCCCGGAGCTCGATATGGTGCTGCTGGACGGCCAGGGCCGCGAGGCCATGATTGCCGCCGACGTGGTGATGCTCGCCTCCGGCACCGCGGCCCTCGAGGCCATGCTGGTGAAAAAGCCCATGGTGGTCGGTTACAAGCTCAAACCCTTCAGCTACTTGCTGGCCCAGTGGCTGGTGAAGACGGATTATGTCTCCCTGCCGAACCTGCTGGCGGACAAGATGCTGGTGCCCGAGCTCATCCAGCACGAGTGCACCCCGGCCAACCTGGTGGAAGAGGTGAGCAAGCTGCTGGACCATGACAACAGCGAGCTCATCGCCACCTTCACCCGGTTGCACGAGAAGATCCGCTGCAATGCGGATGTGCAGGCAGCGGAAGCGGTTGCCGCGCTGCTGGAACGCTAGTGGGCCCTGCCTGTGTGTCAGGCGTGATGTTGTGCTGATACTGGCCCTGCGGGGCCGGTTTTGATTCAAGGCTATGAGATGACGATCGATATTCCCGAAGACAAGCTGATTGCCGGAGTGGACGAGGTGGGTCGCGGCCCCCTGGTGGGTGACGTGGTCACCGCCGCGGTGATCCTGGATCCTGCCAATCCCATCCTTGGCCTCGCCGACTCCAAGAAGCTCTCCGAGAAGAAGCGCCTCGCCCTGTTTGGCGAGATCAAAGAGAAGGCGCTGGCCTATGCCATCGGCCGCGCCAGCCCGGCGGAAATCGA
The DNA here is from genome assembly GCF_027707645.1 of Aeromonas sp. QDB30. Taxonomy (NCBI): domain Bacteria; kingdom Pseudomonadati; phylum Pseudomonadota; class Gammaproteobacteria; order Aeromonadales; family Aeromonadaceae; genus Aeromonas; species Aeromonas sp. QDB30. The sequence continues at coordinate 64,522 of NZ_JAPCIY010000005.1, forward strand.
CGAACTCAACATCCTGCACGCCACCATGCTGGCGATGCAGCGCGCCGTGGCGGGGCTCAAGGTGACGCCCGAGCTGGTCTTCATCGACGGCAACCGCTGCCCCAGATTGCCGATGGAGGCCCGCGCCGTGGTCAAGGGGGACAGCCTGGTGGCCGCCATCAGCGCCGCCTCCATCCTCGCCAAGGTGACCCGGGACGCCGAGATGACCGAGCTGGACAGCCGCCATCCCGAGTACGGTTTCGCCCGCCACAAGGGCTACCCGACGGCGGAGCACCTCGCCATTCTGGCCGAACGGGGTCCGCTGCCCGAATACCGGCAGAGCTTCAAGCCGGTGCGCCGCGCCCTGGGGATCGAATAACCGATGCCGATCTGTCTGAACGATTTCTGCTTGCGCAATGAGAGGGCGTGACTATGGCTGATCCCCGCTTCATCCACCTGAGGGTGCACTCCGACTTCTCCATGGTCGACGGCCTGCAGAAGATCGGTCCCATCGTCTCCGCTGCCGCCGCCAACAACATGCCGGCCCTGGCCCTGACGGACCAGATGAACATGTGCGGCCTGGTGCGCTTCTACGGCTCTGCCCACGGCAAGGGGATCAAGCCCCTGGTCGGGGCGGATTTCTGGGTGCAGAGCGACGAGCTTGGGGACGAGCAGTTTCGCCTCACCCTGCTCGCCATGGACAACGACGGCTACCAGAACATCACCCTGCTCATCTCCCGCGGCTATCAGCGCGGTCATGTGCAGGGGCGCCCCGTCATCGACAAGGCCTGGCTTGGCGAACATGCCAAGGGGGTGATCGTCCTCTCCGGCGGGCGCGAGGGGGATGTGGGCAAGTTCCTGCTCAAGGGCAACCGCCAGATGGTGGAGCATTGCCTCACCTTCTACCAGACCCACTTCCCGGATGCCTACTACCTAGAGCTGCTGCGTACCGGCCGCCCCGATGAAGAGGTTTACCTCCACATGGCGGTGGCCATTGCCACCGAGTTCGCACTGCCGGTGGTGGCCACCAACGAGGTGGTGTTCCTCACCGCCGATGACTTCGATGCCCACGAGATCCGGGTCGCCATCCACGACGGCTACACCCTGATGGACAAGCGCCGACCGCGCCGCTACAGCCCCCAGCAGTACCTGCGCAGTCAGGAGGAGATGGCGGAGCTGTTTGCCGACATCCCGGAAGCCCTAGAAAACACGGTGGAGATCGCCAAGCGCTGCAACGTGACGGTGCGCCTTGGCGAGTATTTCCTGCCCAACTTCCCCACCGGCGACATGACCACCGAGGACTTCCTGGTCATGAAGTCGAAGGAAGGACTGGAGGAGCGGCTGGCCTTCCTGTTCCCGGATCCGGCGGTGCGGGCCGAGCGCCGTCCCGAGTATGACGAGCGTCTCGACATCGAGCTCAAAGTGATCAACCAGATGGGCTTCCCGGGTTACTTCCTCATCGTGATGGAGTTTATCCAGTGGTCCAAGGACAACGGCATCCCCGTCGGTCCGGGCCGGGGCTCGGGGGCGGGGTCGCTGGTGGCCTACGCCCTCAAGATCACCGATCTCGATCCGCTGGAATTTGACCTGCTGTTCGAACGTTTCTTGAACCCCGAGCGGGTCTCCATGCCCGACTTCGACGTCGACTTCTGTATGGACAGGCGCGACGAGGTGATCGATCACGTCTCCGAGATGTATGGCCGGGAGGCGGTGTCCCAGATCATCACCTTCGGCAGCATGGCAGCCAAGGCGGTGGTGCGGGACGTCGGCCGGGTGCTGGGCCACGCCTACGGCTTTGTCGATCGCATTTCCAAGCTGATCCCGCCCGACCCCGGCATGACCCTCGCCAAGGCGTTCGAAGCCGAGCCCAAGTTGCCGGAGCTCTACGAGCAGGACGAGGAGGTCAAGGACCTCATCGACATGGCCCGCCGCCTGGAAGGGGTGGTGCGCAACGCTGGCAAGCACGCCGGTGGCGTGGTGATCGCGCCCACCAAGATCACCGACTTCGCGCCGCTCTATTGCGACGACGAGGGGCATCACCCGGTCACCCAGTTCGACAAGAACGACGTGGAGTATGCGGGCCTGGTGAAGTTCGACTTCCTGGGGCTGCGCACCCTCACCATCATCGACTGGGCCCTTGGCATGATAAACCCCCGTCTTGCCAAAGAGGGCAAGCCGCCGGTGGACATCGCCGCCATCCCCATCGACGACAAGAAGTCGTTCGCCCTCTTGCAGCGTTTCGAGACCACGGCGGTGTTCCAGCTCGAATCCCGCGGCATGAAGGATCTCATCAAGCGGCTGCAGCCCGACTGCTTCGAAGACATGATCGCGCTGGTGGCCCTGTTCCGTCCGGGCCCGCTCCAGTCGGGCATGGTGGACAACTTCATCGAGCGCAAGCACGGCAAGGAGGCCATCTCCTACCCGGACGAGAAGTGGCAGCACGAGAGCCTCAAACCCATACTCGAGCCCACCTACGGCATCATCCTCTACCAGGAGCAGGTGATGCAGATCGCCCAGACCCTTGCGGGGTATACCCTGGGTGGCGCGGACATGCTGCGTCGGGCCATGGGCAAGAAAAAACCCGAAGAGATGGCCAAGCAGCGGGCGGGCTTCGAGGAGGGGGCGGTCAAGAACGGCGTCGACGGCGAACTGGCGATGAAGATCTTCGATCTGGTGGAGAAGTTTGCGGGCTACGGCTTCAACAAGTCCCACTCCGCTGCCTATGCGCTGGTCTCTTACCAGACCCTCTGGCTCAAGACCCACTTCCCGGCGGAGTTCATGGCGGCGGTGATGACCGCGGACATGGACAACACCGACAAGATAGTGACCCTGGTGGACGAGTGTCAGCGCATGGGGCTGACCGTGATCCCGCCGGACGTCAACACCGGTCGCTACCGCTTCAGCGTCAACGAGGACGGCCATATCGTCTACGGTATCGGCGCGGTGAAGGGAGTAGGGGAAGGGCCCATCGAGGCGATCCTGGACGCGCGGGATCGGGACGGTCCGTTCCGCGACCTGTTCGATTTCTGCAACCGGGTCGACATCAAGAAGCTCAACAAGCGGGTGATGGAGAAGCTCATCCTCTCCGGCGCCATGGACAGGCTCGGCCCCCACCGCGCCGCCCTGATGGCAACCCTGGAGGAGGCGATGCGCGCCGCCGAGCAGCACGCCAAGGCCCAGGCGGTGGGGCAGGTCGACATGTTCGGCGTGCTCACGGAGGAGATCGACGACGTCAAGAAGGCGTTCGCCAACGTGCCGCACTGGCCTGACAAGGTGTGGCTGGAAGGGGAACGCGAGACCCTCGGGCTCTACCTCACCGGTCACCCCATCAACCAGTACAGCAGCGAGCTGCGGCGCTACACCTCGGGCCGACTGTGCGATCTGCATCCCACCTCCCGGGATACGGTGACCACGGCGGCGGGGTTGGTGATCGCGGCACGCAGCATGGTGACCAAGCGCGGCAACAAGATGGGGATCTTCACCCTGGACGACAGATCCGGCCGTCTGGATGTGACCCTTTTCAGTGAAGCGCTGGAAAAATACGAAGAATTGATGCAAAAAGACCGTATTTTAGTGGTTTCTGGACAGGTCAGCTTTGATGACTTCTCCGGTGGCCTTAAAATGTCGGCCCGCGAGTTGCTGGATATCAACGATGCGAGGGAGCGTTTTGCCAGGGCAATCCGCATCTCCCTCGATGAACAACGCATTGACGAGCGCTTTTTCCCGCGTTTGTGCGAGATTTTGGAGCCCGCCCGTGCCGGAGTCTGTCCGGTTCAGGTAAACTATCGTCGCCCCGGTTCCCGGGTGCGATTGACGCTCGGTACCGAGTGGCGGGTGACGCCCACCGATCAACTGATAGATGACTTGCGAGTCCTGCTTGGACGAGAGCGGGTTGAATTGGTTTTTGATTAGAGGATCTATTGTCCCTATGAGTCTTTTTCTGGATTTTGAACAGCCGATCGCCGAGTTGCAGGCACAGATCGATGAACTGCGCCATGTGAGCGAGCACAACAGTGCCGTGGATCTCAGCGAAGACATTCGCCGGCTGGAGAAGAAAAACGAAGAGCTGACCAAGAAGATCTTCGGCGATCTGGGTGCCTGGCAGGTATCCCAGATGGCACGTCATCCCCAGCGCCCCTACACCCTCGACTACATCGAGCAGATCTTCACCGATTTCGACGAGCTGGCCGGGGATCGCGCCTATGCCGATGACAAGGCCATCGTCGGCGGCATCGCCCGTCTCGACGGCGAGCCCGTGATGATCATCGGTCACCAGAAGGGGCGCGAGACCAAGGAGAAGATCAAGCGCAACTTCGGCATGCCGCGCCCGGAAGGGTACCGCAAGGCCCTGCGCCTGATGGAGATGGCCGAGCGCTTCAAGATGCCGATCATCACCTTCATCGACACCCCGGGTGCCTACCCCGGCGTGGGTGCCGAGGAGCGTGGCCAGTCCGAAGCCATCGCCCGCAACCTGAAAGTCATGGCCGGCCTGACCGTGCCGGTGGTCTGCACCGTGATCGGTGAAGGCGGCTCCGGCGGCGCCCTGGCCATCGGCGTGGGCGATCGGGTCAACATGCTGCAGTACTCCACCTACTCCGTCATCTCCCCGGAAGGGTGCGCCTCCATCCTCTGGAAGAGCGCCGAGAAGGCCTCGGTGGCGGCGGATGCCATGGGCATCACCGCCCAGCGCCTGAAGGAGCTGAAGCTCATCGACAACATCGTCGAGGAGCCTCTCGGCGGTGCCCACCGCGACGTGGAGAAGATGGCCAAGCACCTGAAAGCGCGCATCAAGCAGGATCTGGATGCCCTGCGCCCCCTCGACAGCGAGCAACTGCTGGAGCAGCGCTACCAGCGTCTGCTGGGTTACGGCTACTGCTGATCTGCCGCTTCCAATAAAAAGTCCCCGCATGCGGGGACTTTTTTTATGGGCGACGTTTGTGGGGGGACGCCGGGCGGGCCTCAGGGGGCGGTCAGCGCCCGGTGCATGGGGGCGGAAGCACGCCCTCCGGCAGGGCTCAGGGCCCGCCACTCCCGCCACAGCAGCCAGCACAGGGGGGGCGTCAGCAGCAGCACGGTGGCGGGCTGTGCCATCAAGACCCCGTCGCGCCCCCACCAGAGGGGCAGCAGGAAGATGAGGGGCAGCAGCAGCACCGTCTTGGCCACGGAGATGACGAGGGCCTGGCGGGTGCGGGCCATGGCCTGCAACAGCACGATGCCGAACATGACGATCCCCTCCAGGGGCAGGGCAGCGAGGTTGAGGGTCAGGCTGCTGATGGCGGCGGCGAGCAGCTCTGCGTCCTGATCCCCGGTGTAGAGCATGGCGACCGGCTGCGGCAGCAGCTGGACAATCAGCCAGACCCCCAGGCCATAGACCAGGGTGATCTTGAGCCCCATCGCCATCAGGAACTGGAGGTCGCGATGGCGCCCGGCCCCTGCTGCCTGGCTCACCAGGGGCTGGATGCCAAACGCCAGTCCCTGCAGGATGACGATGAAGACCGCCTCCGTGTACCCCGCCACGGTGAAGCCCGCCAGATCCTTGACCGTGCCGTGCACCATCAGCTGGCTGTTGTGCAGCAGCAACAGCAGCCCCAGATTGAACTGGGCGATGAGGCTCGGCAGCCCGGTGAAGAGCAGGCCGGGCATGGCCGGGAAGCGTGGCACCAGCTGGCGCCAGGTCAGCCGCAACCGGGCGTGGCGGGTGAAGAAGTACCCCAGGCCGAGCAGGCTGACCATGGCCTCCGAGAGGAGGGTGGCCTGGGCCGTGCCGGTGAGGCCGAGCCCGAGCCGGCCCACCATGATGTAGTTGAGCAGGATGTTGAGGAGGGCGCCGCCGCTCACCAGTACCATGGCGAGGCGAGGGCGGCCGTCGTTGCGAAGCAGGTAGGGCACCGCCAGGTTGCTGGCGAGCAGCAGGGTGCCACCGCCAATCCAGGTGAGGTAGTCGCTGGCCTGCTGCCAGGTGTCGGTGCCGGGGGCCATTCCCAGGGCCTGCAGGATATCGGTGTGCCAGTGGTGCAGCAGCAGCGGCGCTACCGTGCCCAGGATCAGCAGCAGCCAGAGGGCGCTGACCAGAGCCTGGCGGGCCAGAGCGAGGTTCCTGGCGCCCTGCTGGAAGGAGATGGCGGTGGCGGCCCCCATGGCGATCATGGCGGCGAGGCCGATGAGCACCATGATGACCGGATAGACCAGGTTGATGCCGGCAAGGCCGGCGGCCCCCACGTAGTGGCCGACGAAGATGCCGTCCACCAGGTAGTAGGCGCCGGAGACCAGCATGGCCATGACGGAGGGGAGGGCATAGCCCCAGAAACGGCGGGCCATGGCCCGTTGACGCAGGCGGAAGTAGGCGGACATATCTGTACTCGGGAAAAGGGCCGGAATCGAGCAGACAGTCTATTTTCTTATGGATTAATTGATAATCAGGCTTTCATTTGATGGATTACTGAATTCGGCTCATCAATTAACGGATCCTGTGATACTCCTTCAGCATGTCGATCAGGGCTCGCAGCCCTTGCCCCAGCTGGTGCCGGCCCGGATAGAAGAGGTTGAACCCGGCAAAGCTGGGGCTCCAGTCATCCAGCACGCTCACCAGCCGCCCCGATGCCAGGGCGTCGAACACCTCCCCTTCATGGCAGTAGGCGAGCCCGAGCCCCGCCTCGGCCGCCCCCAGGTAGAGCGCAGGCGTGCTGGTGGTGAGCGGGCCCGTCACTTCGATCTCCAGCAGTTCCCCCTCGGCGGCAAAGGCCCAGCGATAGTGGTGATGGGGCGTGAGCCGATAACCGATGCAGTCGTGCTGGCGGAGATCCGAGGGGTGGCGAGGGGTGCCACGCCGTGCCAGATAGTCGGGGGAGCCCACCACCAGATAGCGCTGCTGCGGGCCCAGGGGAACCGAGATCATCTCCTGGGGCAGCAGGTCGCCGTAGAAGAGGGCGGCGTCGTAGCCATCCTCGATGAGGCGGGGCATCAGCTCCAGCTCCTCCACCTCCACCTGCATGCGCGGGTAGCGCACCAGATAGTCGATGAGCACCGGGGCCAGCACTTCCTGGATGGCGGCTCGGGGGGCACAGAGCCTGAGCCTGCCCACGGGTTCGCCCGCGTGGCGCGTCAGCTCCGCCAGCGCCGCCTCCAGTTGCCCCAGGGTCGGCAGTACCTGGGCCAGCAGCCGTTCGCCCGCTTCGGTCGGCACCACGGCCCGGGTGCTGCGATTGAGCAGCCTGACGGCCAGGCGACTCTCCAGCCCTTTGAGGGCATGACTCAGGGCCGAGGCGGACACCCCGAGCTCGAGGGCGGCCTTGCTGAAACTGCGGTGACGGGCGACGGCGGCAAACACGGCCAGCTCGGCGAGATCGGTGCGGGAGAGGGTCATGGTCGGTACGCAGAAAAGGGGCGGACACAAAGGGTACGCCATGGGGCGACGGGAGACAATCGGGGGGCAACGAGGGGGTTGTGACAAAATTGTTGCGTGTTTCAAGGGTGAGGTGGATCACACTAAAAAGTTTATATGTTAAAAAAAAATCGCAATATGGCGATTCAAGTGTGATCTGAAGCGACGGAAAGGCGATTCCAATCAAACTTTGGTTGATTAATTCAAAAAAACGCTGTGATTAATAGGGCCTTTTAACTAGAGTCATCTCATCGGATGAGGTGAGCGTTATCCCGTTGTTAACGAGCGAGCACGATCCCCTCTGTATTACGACTCCCCGCCCGTGTTTGTTGCAATCAGGTTGCCACAGGGAGTGGCGGCCGGATGGCCGGGGCGGAGGAACAAACAGGACGAATAGCTGGAGTTCCAGGGAAAGGAACCGGGCCCAGGCCCACTGACAAGTTAAGATCCCACTTTCCTTGATGACAGGAACACCCCTATGTCTGACATGAACATTGCAGTTGAAGGCAGCTTGAGCAAAGCCTCCTCCCGTGGCATCAACAAGGCCGACGTGGTCTGGATGCTGGGTCTGTACGGTACCGCCATCGGCGCCGGTGTCCTCTTCCTGCCGATCAATGCCGGTGTCGGTGGCCTGTGGCCGCTGGTCGCCATGCTGATCCTGGCCCTGCCGCTGACCTTCTTCGCCCACCGTGGCCTGACCCGCTTCGTGCTGTCCGGCTCCACCCGTGACGGCGACATCACCGAGGTGGTGGAAGAGCACTTCGGCAAGACCGCAGGCAAGTTCATCACCCTGCTCTACTTCTTCGCCATCTACCCCATCCTGCTGATGTACTCCGTGGCCATCACCAACACCGTCGAGAGCCTGATGGTGCACCAGCTAGGCATGACGGCACCTCCCCGTGCCATCCTCTCCCTGGTGCTGATCCTGGGCCTGATGGCGATCGTTCGCCTGGGCGGCCAGGTCATCGTCAAGGCGATGAGCGTGCTGGTCTTCCCGTTCGTGGTCACCCTGATGGGCCTGGCGGTCTACCTGATCCCGCACTGGAACGGTGCCATCATCACCGAAGCCCCGGCGCTGGGTGAGGCCTTCAATGGTGACTTCATCAAGACCCTGTGGCTGGCCATCCCGGTGATGGTGTTCTCCTTCAACCACTCCCCGATCATCTCCTCCTTCGCGGTGGACAACAAAGGCCGCTACGGCGCCAACGCCGAGAAGAAGTGCAGCAACATCCTGCTGGGCGCCCACGTCATGATGGTGATGACAGTGATGTTCTTCGTGTTCAGCTGCGTGCTGAGCCTCTCCCCGGCTGACCTGGCGGCGGCCAAGGAGCAGAACATCTCCATCCTCTCCTACCTGGCCAACCACTTCGACAACCCGGTGATCGCCACCGTGGCACCGCTCATCGCCATGGTTGCCATCAGCAAGTCCTTCCTGGGTCACTACCTGGGTGCGCAAGAGGGCATGAACGGCCTGATGGCCAAGTCCCTGCGCGAGAAGGGCAAGAACGTCGACGTCAAGCAGCTGAACAAGGTGACCGCGGTCTTCATGATCCTGACCACCTGGGCCGTGGCCACCATCAACCCGAGCATCCTCGGCATGATTGAAGATCTGGGCGGCCCCATCATCGCCATGCTGCTCTTCCTGATGCCGATGTACGCCATCGCCAAGGTGCCGGCCATGCGCAAATATGCCGGCAACCTCAGCAACGGCTTCGTCACCCTCATCGGCCTCATCGCCATGTCCGGTATCATCTACAAGCTGATTGCCTGATGACAGCGTTCATCCCTGTGAGAAAGCCGCCCCCCGGTGAAGTGAACCCCGAAAGTTGGACACCCAACGAGTAGGGGTTCTTCGTTTCTATGGGAAAGCAAAAATACTCGACCGACTTCAAACGTCAGGTCGTTCTTCACTATCTCAGTGGTCATGACGGTGCCAAAAAGACGGCCGCCCTGTTTGGTATCGATCATGGCGCCGTTCGCCGCTGGACCGAGCATTGGAAAGTCAGTGGTGAAGCTGGCTTGACCATCACGACCAAAGCTTATTCTGCTGAGTTCAAAGAGGAAGTTCTGCTTTGGATGAAGCAGAATTGTGCCTCTTCTCGCAAGGCTGCTGCGACATTCAAGATCGCCGCCGCCTGCACCGTCAGCCGGTGGGAGCGTCTTTATCGTGAAGGCGGTATCATGGCCCTCCGTGATAAACGCACAGAACGCACCATGACTTCAGAGAAGACGCCCCCCGGCAAACCGCTCACCGCCCCCTATCCCACCTTCCACAGTGCCGAGGAAGAGCTTGAATACCTGCGAGCGGAGAACGCCTATCTAAAAAAACTGCATGCCTTGGCGCGGGAAAAACAGCAGAAAAAGCAAAAGTCATTTCCGGGCTAAGGCAACACCATAAGCTGGCCACGCTGCTGCATATCGCCGGGTTGCCACGCAGTACCTTCTATTGGCAGATGAGCTCAGATGCCAGCACAAAGGCCTACGAGCATGAAGCAGAGCGGGTCAAGGCACTGTTTCATCACCATAAAGGGCGTTATGGTTATCGACGGATCACCCTGGCGCTGCGAAATGAGGGATGTCATCTCAACCATAAAACCGTGCGTAAACTCATGCGAAAACAGGAGCTTGCCTCTAACCTGCGCCGCAAGAAATACCGCTCGTACAAGGGGACATACGGCCATATTGCCCCGAACCTCTTGCAGCGTGATTTTCACGCCGATGCCCCGAACCAGAAATGGGTCACCGATGTGACGGAGTTCAATCTCAAAGGGCAGAAGCTATACCTGTCCCCGGTGCTGGACCTGTATAACAGCGAGATCATCGCCTGGCAGATGGCCACGCACCAGGGAATGCCATTGGTGGACAAGATGCTGGATGACGCCCTGGCAACATTGGGGCCAGGAGACACGCCGGTGCTGCACTCGGATCAAGGCTGGCAATATCAGATGGCCAGCTATCAGACGCGGTTATCGTCAAGGGAGGTGAAGCAAAGCATGTCACGCAAAGGGAACTGCTTGGACAATGCGGTGGTAGAAAACTTCTTCGGGCTGCTAAAGAGCGAATGCTGGTTCAACGAGAAATACGAGGACACGGAGCAGTTGAAGCGAGCAGTGGATGAATACATCCACTACTACAACCATGAACGGCTCAAAGTAAAACTAAACGGCCTGAGCCCGGTACAGTACCGAACTCAGGCCATGTCATCCGCCAGCTAACGTGTCCAATAAATGGGGTTCACTTCACCGGGGCGGTTTTTTTATGGGCACAAATGCTTAACAAAGCGGTGGTGGCGGCCTAACATGGCGGGATGTTTTTCTAGACGGGACAACAGGATATGTCTGGGTTGAAAAAGGATCTCGGGCTCTGGCAGGGGATGGGGCTGCTCGCCACCTCCCTGCTCGGTACCGGGATCTTCGTGGTACCGGCCACCGCCGCCTCGCTGGCGGGAGGGGCGTCGCTGTGGGCCTGGCTGCTGCTGATTGCCCTGGTGCTGCCCATCGCCTTTACCTTCGCCCGCCTCGGGCGGCGTTATCCCCACGCGGGTGGCGCGCCCCATCTGATTGGCCTCGCCTTTGGCAACGGCGCCGAGCGCTTCTCTGCTTTCCTCTTTCTGGCGGTGCTGCCGGTGGGCCTGCCTGCCGCCCTCACCATCGCCGCCGGTTTCTGGCACGCCCTGTTCGACATGGGGGAGTGGACCCTCTGGGGCATCCAGCTGCTCACCCTGCTCGGGGTCTTTCTGCTGGGGCTGCGGGGAGCGCGCTCCTCCGGCAACCTGCAACTGCTGATCGCCCTGGCTATCCTGGGGCTCACCCTGCTTATCTGGGTCAAGGGGGATCTCAGCTGGCGCGATGCCGCCCAGCCTCTGCCAACGGCGAGCGAATGGCCCGCCATGGGCTCGGCGCTGGCGGTGATGTTCTGGTGTTTCGTGGGGCTCGAGGCCTTCGCTCACATGGGGGAGGAGTTCAAGCGGCCAGAGCGGGACTACCCCCTTGCCCTGCTGGGGGGCGTGCTGCTGGCGGGGCTCATCTACTGGGTGCACTCGCTGGTGGTGCTCAAATATGACCTCTACGGGGACGAGGCGACCAATGCCACCGCCATTCCGGCCCTGCTCTCCCTGTTGTTCGGCCCCACCGCCAAGTGGCTGGTGGCGGTGCTGGGCTATCTCTCCTGCTTCGCCAGCATCAACATCTACCTGCAAGGTTTTGCGCGCCTTATCTGGAGCATGGCGCGGGAGGGCAAACTGCCGGTCTCCCTCTCTCGCCTCTCGGCCCGGGGCGCTCCCCTGCATGCCCTTGCCTGGGTGCTCGCCATCTGTTTCGTCTCCATCACCCTGATCCTCTGGCTGCGTCTGCCCCTCGATGCGCTGATCCGCTACGCCAACGGCAACTTCGTGCTGGTCTATCTGCTCTGCATGGCGGCCGGCTGGCGCTTGTTGTCGGGGACCGGCAAGGGGCTGGCGGGCCTCAGCGTGCTGCTCTGTGCCCTGGTGCTGCTGGCCCTCGCCACCCAGGTGCTCTATGCCGTCGTGCTGAGCTTGGGGTATGGCGGCTTCTCCCTGTGGCGGCGCAGACGCCGCCGCTCGGCGTCCGATGAGGGTGTCTGCGCCATCAAGTAACTCCCGAAAAAAAGCCCCGCAGTGCGGGGCTTGTTGTTGCGGGTCACAGGCTGGCGGGCAGGTCGCTGCGCAAGATGGCGTAGTGGCGCAGGGAGATGAAGCCATCCCCCTTGCGCTCGCACTCCCGCGCCGTGCCCTCGTAGTAAAATCCGGCCCGCTCCAGCAGGCGGGCGGAGGGGTGGTTGGGCTCCTCCACCACCGCCAGCAGCCGGTGCAGGTCGGTGGTGCGGTAAGTGAGCGGGAGCCAGAGTTGCAGCGCCGCGCTCATCACCCCCTTGCCCCAGTGTTCGGGATAGAGCCAGTAGCCCAGCTCGGCACACCGGTGAGTCGGGTCGGCATCGTTGTAGCCGATGGCCCCCAGCGGCTCGCCCGTGTGCCGGTCGCGAATGAGGTGCCAGGCGCCACGGCCGGTACGGGTCAGCTCGGCATACCAATCCATCTGTGCCCGGCATGCCGCCAGGCTGTCGTAGCTGACGCCGTAGTAGGCGACGACCCGGGGATCGGAGAGGCCGCGATAGATGTGAGGCAGGTCGGTGTCGGTGACGGGATCCAGCCTGATGTGGGGTGGTGCTGATGTCATGATGACTCCTTGCGGCCAGCCGTGGCTGGCCGCGTGTGTTGCGTCATAAGAGATGGATGAGCCGGGCTGGCGTCAGGCAAACCCGAGCCGCTCGGCAAGGCGCGCCAGCTCGTCACGCCACTGCTGCTGCAGGCGCGGGGTCTGGTGCCTGGGCTTGCGGGCCAGATCGGCGGCGAGCAGGGCATCGAGCTCATACCAGCGCGCCAGCAGCGCCTCTTCGTCATCCCCCGTGGGGGCCGCGGTCTGCGGGTCACCTGATCGAGCCGGGCTGCCCGCCTGCGGCAAGGGGGCATCGCCCAGCAGCTCGGCATAGGCCCGCTCGGCGCTGTGAGCCTCCTGGATGCGCCCGTCCTGTATCAGCCAGAAGCGGTTGCAACTGCGCTCGATCAGCTCCCGGTCGTGGGAGACCAGCAGCACGCCCCCGGGGAAGGCCGCAATGGCGTCGGCCAGCTCCTCCTTGCCCGCCAGATCCAGGTGATTGGTGGGTTCGTCGAGCCAGAGCATGTGGTGGCTGCCGAGGGACAGGGCGAGGAACAGCAACCGTGCCCGCTCGCCCCCGCTCAGGGTGTGCACCTGCTGGCCGTGGCGGGCATAGGGGAAGCCCGCCCGGATCAGCGCCTGTCGCCGCGTCACCTCAGGCAGAGGGGCCAGGGGGTACAGCGCGTCGCTCAGGGTGGCGTCGTCAGCCAGCTGCTGCAGGGACTGATCGTAATAGGCGATGCTCGCGCCGGGGTGGCAGTACCAGCCTGCCTGCAGGCTCTGCGCGGTCAGTTCGCGCCAGCACTGGCGCAGCAGGGAGGACTTGCCGGTGCCGTTGGCACCGAGCAGGGCGACCCTGTCTCCCGCCCGCAGCCAGAGCCCCTCGGCACGCAGCAGCGGCGGCAGTGCCGGTGCCGGCGATACGTCGAGGGCCTCCAGCCGCAGCAGGGTGTCGGCGGGCAGGCTCACTCCGCGCAGCTCGAGCCGCCAGGGGGCCAGCGCAGCCACCTGGCTCTGCTCCTCCTGCAGGCGGGCGATGCGCTTTTCCATGGACTTGGCCTGGCGCACCAGCTTCTCGTTGTCATGCTCCCGCCCCCAGATGGCGAGGCGCTTGCTGCTGGCGCTCAGGCGGTCTATCTCCTTTTGCTCATCCGCCCGGCGCAGGCGGGTCTGCTCATCCTCGGCAGCCAGTGCCGACCTGGCCTGGCTGCAGGGCAGGGCGAAGCGGTGCAACTGGCCGTCTCGCAGGATCAGGGTCTGATCCGTGACGCGGTCCAGCAGGCGAGCGTCGTGGGAGACCAGCACGAAGGCGCCGCGCCAGCCCAGCAGAAACTGCTCGAGCCAGAGCAGGGCGGGCAAGTCCAGGTGGTTGCTGGGCTCATCGAGCAGCAGCAGGTTGGGTTGGCGCAGCAGGGCGCGGCCTATCTGCAGCCGGCTGTGCTGGCCACCGCTCAGTGCACTGACCGGCAACGTGGCCTGAGCCTCCAGCTGCAGTTCGGCCAGCAGCTTGTCCACCTGCCATTCGGCGGCGGGGTCGTTGCCCAGGGCATCCAGCAGCACGGCGCGGGTGCTGAGGGTGGAAAGCTCGGCTGGCAGTTGCTGGGCCACGAACTCGCAGCGGCAGGCGGCGGCCTGCACGATCCGGCCGGCCTGGGGCGTGCGCTCGCCCGCCAGCAGCGCGAGCAATGTGCTCTTGCCGCAGCCGTTGGCGCCAATCAGGCCGAGTCGGTCGCCTGCGCGAATGCCGAGTTCGAGGTGATCAAATAAGGGAAGGTGCCCCGCACTCATCTGCAGGGAATGGGTACTCATCAGGGTTGTCATGCTCTTGCTCTCTTAAATCGCGGGATGGGAAATCCCTGTCATCAGGAGCGCTGGCGACAACGGCAGAGTCGAGAAAGGTCTCGGTATGGAAGGGAGTCGGCTTTGCTCGAACCCGCTATCGCAGCGCGATGGTATGCAGGCAAGAGCACTTGAATGTGCCGAACAGGCGAGCCGAGAACATCGGACACGCTTGGATAACCATTTTTTACCTCCTTGTGTTTCGTTATGGCAGGGTACGGCGATTATAGGCACAGAAAAAAACAGTCGTCCATCCGCCCTGTGGGGGGCCGTGGGCACCGCATCGGGAGGCGCGGGGTAAAAAACGCCCCGTGATACGGGGCGTGGGGGTTGTCAGTCGCGGGGGGTCTTGAGGGCCTCAATCACATCGTCACTGGGTGCCAGTCCTTCCACGTGGTTGAAGCTCTCCAGCCCCTCCTGGGGATTGATGGTGAGGGCGTCGGCGCTCAGGTAGCTGCCGCTGCCGGCGCTCTCCACCACGACGATGACTTCAGGCTGCTTGTCGCCGTTGAGATCCAGCAACTTGATCTCCTTGATACTGCCATCGCGCGGCAGCACCTTGCCGTCGATGAACTGATCCAGCGGAAACTGGGGGTTGGCACCGGAGTAGAGGCGCACGTCGTAGCTGCCGGTGGAGGCGGGCTCGCCGCGCCCTTCGCTGACGGTCACCACCTGGCCGGAGGGGAGTGTCAGCTGCTTGAAGAAGCCGTCCGCCGCCTGGCTGGCGAGGGGCAGGGTGAGCAGGCCGAGAGTAAGGAATAAGGCTT
Source organism: Aeromonas sp. QDB30 (assembly GCF_027707645.1). Taxonomy (NCBI): domain Bacteria; kingdom Pseudomonadati; phylum Pseudomonadota; class Gammaproteobacteria; order Aeromonadales; family Aeromonadaceae; genus Aeromonas; species Aeromonas sp. QDB30. The sequence continues at coordinate 79,662 of NZ_JAPCIY010000005.1, forward strand.
TCATGGAGAGGACCCTTGTTGCTGCTTGTGTGTCTGTGACGAGCAGGGGACGCTTCCCTGCCACGTCGGAAGCGGGCAGGGGGCCGCTGGTCGGCCGCCCCCTGCCCGGGTTGTCATCACCATATCTTGACCCGTTTGGCCGGGTCCAGATAGAGCTTGTCGCCGGGCTGGATCTTGAACGCCTCGTAGAAGGCGGGGATGTTCGGTACCACGCCGTTGACCCGGTATTCCGGCGGCGAGTGGGGATCCGAGGCGAGCAGCATCTGCATCAGCTCGGGGCGATACATGCCCTTCCACACCTGGGCCCAGCCGAGGAAGAAGCGCTGCTCGCCGGTAAAACCGTCCAGCACTGGGGCCTCCTTGCCATCCAGGGAGAGCAGGTAGGCCTTGTGGGCGATGGTGAGGCCGCCGAGATCGCCGATGTTCTCCCCCAGGGTGAACTGGCCGTTGACGTACTGCCCCTTGATGGGCTCGAAGCGGTTGTACTGGGCCACCAGCCGGCTGGTGCGAAAGCGAAACTCCTTGAGGTCCGCCGGCGTCCACCAGTCGCGCATCACGCCGTCACCGTCGGATTTGGCCCCCTGATCATCAAAACCGTGGCCCATCTCGTGGCCGATCACCCCGCCGATGGCGCCGTAGTTGACCGCATCGTCCGCCGTCATGTCGAAGAAGGGGGGCTGCAAAATGGCGGCCGGGAAGACGATCTCGTTGTTGCTCGGGTTGTAGTAGGCGTTCACCGTCTGGGGCGACATGTGCCACTCGTCCCGATCGACCGGCTTGCCGAGGCGCGCCAGGTTGTCAGCGTATTCGAAGGCGCGGGCCCGCTGCAGGTTGCCCACCAGATCGTCGGGGCGAATGGTGATGGCGCTGTAGTCCTTCCACTTGTCCGGGTAGCCTATCTTGGGTCTGAACTTGGCGAGCTTCTCGAGGGCCTGGGTCTTGGTGGCCGGGGACATCCAGTCCAGCTCCTGGATGCTCTGGCCGTAGGCGGTGCGCAGGTTCTCCACCAGCTGCTCCATACGGGCCTTGGCCGCTGGCGGGAAGTAGCGCTCGACATAGAGCTTGCCCACCGCCTCCCCAAGATTGTTGTCCAGCACCCCAAGGGCCCGCTCCCAGGGGGCGCGCTGCTTGGGCGTGCCGCTCAGGGCGGTGCCGAAGAAGGCAAAATTCTGGGCATCGGTCTGGCTGTCGAGGTAGGGGGCGTAATCGGTGATGAGCTGCCACTTGAGGTAGGCCTGCCAGTCAGCGACCGGGGTCTGCTGCATCACCTCGTTCAGGGCCGAGAGGTAGGTGGGCTGGCCGATGACCAGGCTCTGCTGTCCCGCAAGGCCGGCCTGGGCTAGGTAGGCGTCCCAGTCGATGGCGGGGGCGAGGCGCCCCAGCTCGCTCACCGGTCCCTTGTTGTAGTTCTTCTCTCTGTCTCGCAGGGCCACGTTGTCCCACTGGATCTGGGCGAGCCTGGTCTCGAGGGCCAGGATGCGTTTCGCCTTGGCCTGGGCATCCGTCTCACCGAAGCGGGCCAGCATGGCGGCGATGTGCTGCTCGTACTTGTGCAGCAGCGCCTGGCTGTTGGGGTCGCGCTTGAGGTAGTAGTCCCGATCCGGCAGGCCGAGGCCGGCCTGGTAGAGGTAGACGGCATAGCTGTCAGGGGATTTGGCGTCGGCGTCTATCCAGAAACCGAAGGGGGAGCCGCCACCGGTGCGGGCGCTCTGGGCGAAGGCGCGGGCGAGATCCTGCGGCGTGCTGATCTGCTCTATCTCGCTCAGCATCGGCAGCAGGGGCGTGGTGCCCTTGGCGTTGCGGGCGGCCTGATCCAGATAGCTCTGGTAGAGGTCGTGGATCTGCTGGGCCGGGGTGCCGGTGGCGGCTTTGCCATCCAGCCCCTCCACCAGCACTCGCACGTCCGCCAGGGATTTGTCCCGCAGCAGGTAGAAGGCGCCGTCGGCGGGCCTGTCATCGGGGATCTTGGCCGTGGCGAGCCAGTGGCCGTTCACGTAGCGGAAGAAGTCGTCACCAGGCTTGACGCTGGTGTCCATGTTGGCCAGCGCAAGGCCGGAGTGTTTGTCCGGTTGGCTCGGTGCCTGACTGCAACCGGCCAGCAGGGCCAGCCCGACGAGGGTGGCCAGGATGTGTTTCTTGTTGTTCATTATGGTTTTATTCCAATTCGGGTTATATGGCTTCCTTGCCCACGCAGGGAGCGATTCACTCTAGCAGCCGGGTTAGCGCTTGATAAGCCCGACTCTGCTAAGATCGGCCTGGTCGTATTGGGGAAGCCTATGATTTCTCGTATTTATTCTCGTTTTTGTCAGACCCTGCCCACGCCGGAAGGTTCCCGCGGTCTGCTGGTGGCTTTCAGCGGCGGGCTCGACTCCACCGTCTTGCTGGTGCTGGCGGCCCGTTTTGCCCGCGCCCACGGCCTCGCCCTGAACGCCCTGCACGTTCATCACGGCCTGAGCCCACATGCCGACGACTGGGTGGCTCACTGCGAAGGGGTGTGCCGGCAACTGGCGGTGCCCCTCATCGTGGAGCGGGTGCAGCTCTGTCGGGGCAACGGGGAGAGCCTGGAGGCCCAGGCGCGGGCGGCGCGTTATGAGCGACTCGCCGCCCACCTGGGGGAGGGGGAGTGGCTGCTCACCGCTCACCATCAGGACGATCAGCTGGAGACCCTGCTGCTGGCGCTCAAGCGGGGTGCCGGTCTGCGCGGGCTGGCGGGTATGGTGGCGAGCCAGCCTTTTGCCGCAGGCCATCTGTTGCGCCCCTTGCTCGACATGAGCCGGGCCGAGCTGGCGCAAGCCGCGCAGTCACTTCCTTATGGCTGGGTAGAGGATGAGAGCAACGAGGACCCGAGCTATGACCGCAACTTCCTGCGCCAGCAGATTATTCCCCTGCTCAAGGACCGCTGGCCCGCCATGGCCCGGACGACGGCGCGCACCATGGCCCTGTGCGCCGAGCAGGAGGCGCTTATCAGCGAGCTGGCCGAGGCGGACTGGCAGGCGGTGGGTGAGGGAGAAGGGCTGCGCATTGATGGACTCCTCTCCCTCTCCCCCGTGCGGCGCAACAACCTGCTGCGCCACTGGATCCGCCGTCAGGGGGGAGCGATGCCCTCCCGCGAGCTGCTGGGCCTGCTGTGGCAGGAGGTGGCGCTGGCGCGCGATGACGCCAACCCCAGGCTGAGCCTGCAAGGGTTGGCGTGCCGCCGCTATCAGGGGCGCCTGTACCTGGTGGCGCCGGGTCTCGCCCCCCGCGAGGAGGTGCTGCCCATCGGGATGGAAGAGACGCTCACTCTGCCGGACGGGCTTGGGCAGTTCAGGCTCTGGAGAACGGATGGCGAAGGGTTGCGGACACCGAGGGAGGATGAGCCGCTCTCGGTGCGTTTTCAGGTCGCCCCCGGCGTCATGCTGAAACCGGTGGGGCGGGTGGGCAGCCGGCGGCTCAAGAAGCTTTTGCAAGAGTACGGGGTGCCCTCCTGGCAGCGGGGGCGCATTCCCATCCTCTACTACGGTGAACAGGTGGCACTGGTGGCCGGGCTCTTTGTCTGCGACGGATTTCTGGCGCCAGAAGAGGGGGTGGCGTGGGAGTGGCGGCCCCCCGTCCCCCAGGATGCGGATTGACATCGCAGAGTGACAGGGGGCCGGGAGGTGAAGGGTGATGCCCTATTCGGGCAGGCCGGAGCCCCCGGCTTTCTTGCGGGCGTAAAGGTGAGTATCGGCCGTCTCGTAGAGGCGCTGCACATCCATGCCCGACTGCCAGCTGGCGGCTCCCAGGCTGCACCCCACCGAGAAGGCGCTGAGCTCCTTGTGGCTGTGGAGCACATGTTGCAACCGCAGCCAGACCGGGCGCCAGGCCTCGGGGTCCGCGGGTTGCAGCAGCAGGGCAAATTCGTCCCCGCCGAGGCGAAACGCCTGATCCGTCCCGCGAATGCACCCCTGCAGCAACTGGGCGAAGCGGCTTAGCACCAGGTCGCCCACCGGGTGGCCCCAGGTGTCATTGACCTGCTTGAATCTGTCGAGATCCAGCAGCACCAGCACCAGGCCGTGGGGTTCCCGGCTGTGTTGCTCCACCGCCCGGCCGATGGCCTCGTCGAAGTAGGCGCGATTGCCAAGCCCGGTCAGGTGGTCGAGCCGCACCTGCTGCTCCAGCCGATCCAGCCGCAAGTAGAGGGGCAGGGGGAGGCTGAACAGCTGATGATATTGCTCAAGCAACCGCCTCTGGCCGTCGCTCAGAGGGTGCTCCAGCTCGTAGTGCAACTGGCCGAGCAACTGCTCGTGTCGTCCCCGCAGCTCGAAGCGATAGGCATGCAGGGTCAGCCTGGCCTGGGGCGGGTGCGAGATGAGGGGATGGGGCTGGCCACAGTCGAACTGGAGCGAGTGGATCCGGACAATGTTTGCCACCCGCTCGGCAAAGATTGCCAGCAGGGCGTCAAGATCCCGTTGCCCCAGCAACTGCTCGATCTGCTGATAGCGGTCCTGCCCGGTCAAGGGCGCAAGCCGCTCCATCTGCTGTACCCACTGCTCTATGCCATGTCCGAAGCCGTTCAATGACGATGTGTTTTCCACGTTACAGCCCTTACACCTCTCCATTCATTGCACAGGCTCTTGCAAGCCCTGTGCCTAAAATATGTCCGATGAAAAACAAGGGGGCTGGCTAGGCTTAACGGGATGAAACGGGAGGGGAAATCCCTGCCGCTGAGCGAGTGGCGTGCCATATGGGGAGCGGGCGCTGTGCTTCCGGGGAAGAGGGTGCCGGGCAGATGAAGGAGAGGGATGGGTGTACGCCGATGTGTTGATCCTGCTGATCTTCGCCGTTGTGCTGGTGGCCATTTTCCGGCGCCTCGGCCAGCCGGTGATCCTTGCCTATCTGTTTGCCGGCATGCTGCTCGGCCCCCATGGCGTGGCCATCGTCACGGGTCAGGCCATGATGCAGACCATAGGGGAGCTTGGCATCGTGTTCCTGATGTTCTCCCTCGGGCTCGAGTTCTCCCTGCCGCGTCTGCTCGCCATGCGCAAGCTGGTGCTGGGGGTCGGCAGCCTGCAGGTGCTGCTCACCTCACTGCTGTTTTTCGGGCTCGGCTGGTGGTGGGGGCTGAGCCTGGCCCAGGCGCTGGTGGTGTCAGGCACCCTGGCGCTCTCCTCCACCGCCGTGGTGATCAAGCAGCTCGGCGAGCTCAAGCAGCTCCATACCCGGCGAGCCCAGCTCGGGGTGAGCGTGCTGCTGTTCCAGGATCTTGCCGTGGTGCCCCTGCTGGTGATGATCCCCATCCTGGCCCAGCCCGAGGTGCAGGGCAGCGCCCTGCTGGCGGAGGTCGCCTGGGCCTCCCTCAAGGGGTTGTTTGCGCTATCCGTGCTGCTGGCGGTGGGGAAGTGGCTGCTGCCCATGCTGTTTTTCGAGGTGGCGCGCGCACGTTCAGACGAACTCTTCGTACTGAGTGCCCTGCTGGTGGCATTGCTGGCGGCCTCCCTGACCCAGTGGATGGGGCTCTCCATGGCGCTCGGTGCCTTTCTGGCGGGCATGATGCTGGGGGAGTCCCACTATCGTCATCAGCTCGAAGTGGACATCAAGCCGTTTCGCGACGTGTTGATGGGGCTCTTCTTCATTACCATCGGCATGACCATGGACTGGGCGCTGGTGGCGGGCGCCTGGTGGCAGGTGCTGGCCTGTGTGACGGGGCTAATCCTGTGCAAGTCGCTGCTCATATTGCTGGCGGGCCGCCTGATGGGGGAGCGCAAGCGCGACGCCATGGCCGCTGGCATCATGTTGAGCCAGGTCGGGGAGTTCGGTTTTGTGCTGCTGGCGCTGGCGAGTCATCACGGCTTGCTGGATCACCAGCTGGTCTCTCTGCTCATCGGCATCGGTGTCATCTCCATCGCCCTCACCCCCTGGCTGGTGTTGCGGGCGCTGGGGCTTGCCCACTCCCTCACCGACAGTGCCCTGCTCTCTCGCGCCGAGGTGGCCCAGTCGGGCCTGAGCAAACACCAGCACGTCATCATCGCCGGGTTCGGACGCACCGGCCAAACCTGTGCCCGCTTTCTCAAGCTCGAAGAGATACCTTTCCTGGCCCTGGATCTCGATCCCGAGCGGGTGAGTGAGGCGAAGCTCGCGGGGGAGCAGGCCGGCGCCTTCGAGGTGATCCCCGAATCCCAGGAGGGAGCCCTGATGCTGGTCTCCCACCTGCTGCTCAACTGCGACATTCCCATCGGCCGGGTGATCCGGCGCATGGAGCACGAGCGCAGCAGCCAGTATCGCTTTCTGCACGGTTTCTACTGGGGCGGCAAGAGTGCGGGCAATCTGGAGACGGATCAACTGCTCGAGCGGCTGCATCCCGTGCTGCTGCACGACCAGGCCTGGGCGGTGGGACACAGGGTGCGGGATCTCGCCCTGGGAGAGGTGCGCATCAAGGCGATTCATCGCGGGGAGCGCAGCCTGGATCCCAGGCGCGAGCTGGTGCTGGCGGCGGGAGATACCCTGGTGCTCTTCGGCACGGCCGTGGCCATGGAACAGGCCGAGCAGCGCCTGCTGGAGGGACGCTAGGATCTCCTTCCCATGAGATAAGGCCCCTCAGGCCTCTTCGCGAAATTGCACCTGCCTCCCGCTGCCCGGCAGGTCGAGGAAGGCCTCGATGCGCTGGCGGTGATCCAGCGCGTCCTGGTATCCCAGCTTGATGAGCCGCTGGCAATAGCCGGGGTCAAACATCAGGAAGCTGGCCAGGCTGCTGCTCTCTTCGCCGTTGACCCCGAGCACTCGCAGCAGACGGCGCAGCTGGGTCGGCAACCGTGGGAGGTATTCGAGGGCGATGAGGTCGAGATCCTGGCTGGGGCGGATCACGCAGGTCTCCACCTGGCGCAGTTTCAGTCGACTGCGCTCCCGTGCCGGAATGAGGGAAAGGGTCTGGTTGATGCGCCCGAGCCGCTCCAGATCCGAATTAAGGGTGTCGGAGAAGACGGTGTTGAGCAGATGGCTCGCGATGTTGGAGCTGGTCAGGTGCCCCTGGCGGGGAGTCGGGTTCTCCCTGTGAGGGGAGTCCAGGGTCACCAGCAGGATCCTCTCCGCCCCCAGGTGGATGGCGGGACTGAGCGGGCTCAGCTGGTGGATGGAGCCATCCCCGTAGATGCGATCGCCGATGGGGGTGGCGGGAAAGACAAAGGGCAGCGCCGACGAGGCCAGCAGGTGATCCGAGGTGAGCAGGGTACGCAGGCCACGTCGTCTGGCGCGCTCCCAGGGCTGATGTTCGGCCCGCCCCTGGAAGAAGGTGGTGGAGAGGCCGTCATCATAGTCGGAGGCCGTGATGGCGATGGCCTCCAGGCTGCCGTAGAGAATGTTGTCATCGATGCGGTGATAGTCGATGAGCTGATCCAGCAGACGGCGCAGGGGGGCGTTGTCAAACAGGTGAAAGGCTCGGTTGCTCTGGGGGGTGATGAGGCCGGCAGAGCCCTGATAGAGGGTGCGCCACAGCAGTTGGCAAGGGTGGAAGTCGAAGATGTGGTGGGTCTCGAATCGTCGCCAGACCCACTCCAGCTTGCGCACCCCCAGATGGAAACAGGAGGCGTAGCACGCCAGCGCCGTGATGTTGAGAGCCCCCGCCGAGGTGCCGCACAAAATGGGGAAGGGGATGCCGATGTTGCGGGGGTAGAGTTCGGCCACCGCCTTGAGTACGCCGACCTGATAGGCGGCGCGGGCACCACCACCGGTCAGCAGAAGAGCAGTATTGGGTCTGGCCATGAGGGTGCGCCTTATCGTGATCGCCAGGGCGGGTTGCCACCGCGCAATTCAACTATAAGACGTTGTATACCGGATAAAAATGGGCCGCACGCTCAATTTTTGCGGCCCGTTTCCTTTTCAGTTTGCCAAGGGCGTCTGGCTCAGTTGATCGAAGGCGGCGAAGGCTGGAGGGCTTGCCAGAATACGGCCATGGCCGAGCCCCCGGGTGCTCACCAGCCGGGTGCGGCCATCCTGGGCCGCGCGCAGGGAGTCCCGGTGGGGGGCGAAGCGGTCTTCCTCATCGTGAACGATGAGGGCGGCGCCGCTGCGCCGGGCTAGCCGGCCAAGGGGGTCAACCGTGCTGAGCGGGTGCTGGTATTCGTGTTCTATCTCCTTGACCACCGCATCGAACAGCCGGATGGAGTAGCCGGAGCGCGCCACCATGCCGTAGAGCTGGGGCACGTAGTCGAGCACCGGGGAGATGAGCAGCAGCGGCAACGCATCCATGGCAGGGTGACGGCTGCTGAGGGTGACGGCGCCCCCCATGCTGTGGGTGACGACGCCCTGGACGGGGCCGACCCGCTCGAGGATCTCGTCGAAAGCGCGCACGAAGCGGGGCAGGTGGCCCCTGTTCCCTTCACTCCGGCCGTGGGCGGGGTGATCGTAGGCGAGGGCCGTATAGCCCTGGGCGGCGATATGGCTCATCAGCGGATAGAACTGGCTGGCACTGCCTGACCAGCCGTGCATCAGCAGCCAGACCGGCCCCTGCCCGAGCCGGTAGCTCATCAGGGTCCCTTCACTGGTGTGGATGGCCTGCTCGACCAGGCCGGCCGGGGCTGCGACGTCCCGGGTCGCCCGCTGCGGGGTGAGCAGCAGCTTGCTGGCGGTGCGCTTGGCGTGGGTGGGCGCGAGCACGTGATGCAGGCGGGTGCCGAGGCCCAGCAGCAACTTGCTCGGGCTGAAGCGGCGTGTGTTGAAATAGATCTTGCTGCTCATGGTCATCCTGTGTCTTTTGTGTGCGAACGGTCGTGCTTTTTTGCGGGTTTTTAAAAAGAAGAGCCCGTCGGGTCAGCGCCAGCTGGCCAGCAATTGTTCCACCTCGGGCCAGAAGTGGCGGGCCGGATCCTCGCTGAGCCCCAGGGCATGGAACACCTGATCCCCGAGATAGAGGCCATAGAGACGATAGACGGCGCGCCAGGGATCGAGATCGCTGCGCCACTCCCCTCTGGTCTGCCCCTGCACTACCTGGCGTGCCAGGTAGTCGAGCCAGAAACGGACCAGCTCGCGTGCCGCCTGCTGGACCTCACCCTCCTGGGCGGAGGTCCAGGCATCGAGGAACATGCAGCGGCCGGCAAAACTCTGGTTCCAGGCCAGCCAGGCCTGCAACAGGGCGAGCAGTTTCTCCTGCTGGGTGGCGTGCCCCTGTTGGCGCACCGGCTGGATCACCCGCTCACGAAATACCTCGGCGGAATAGGTGAGCACGGCGATTTGGAGGTTGTCGCGGGACTGGAAGTGGGCGAATAGACCGCTTTTTGACATCTCGCAGGCCGTTGCGAGGGAGCCTATGGTGAGGCTCTCCAGCCCCTGCTGGCTCGCCTGCTCGAATGCAGTCTGCAAAATGGTGTCGCGGGTCAGACGTCCCTTGCTCATCCGGCTCTCCTCTCTCTGGGCTGGCAGCATAAAGTACGACCGTGCTAATTGTCGAGCCGCAAATGGTGCAGGGAGGCCGTTTCCGGCTGCCGCGGGGTGCCAGAGAGTCTGTTGGAGGGGGGCTGGCTCGATACAAGCCAGCCGGGGACGAGCTCAGTCGTCCTTGATGCCCATTTGCTGCAGGGCGATGACTGCCTGGGTGCGGTGCTTGACCCCAAGTTTGCGGAAGGCGGAGTGATATGGGCTCTGATGGTGACAAGGTGCTCAACTGTCCTTGATATCCATCTGCTGGAGGGCGATGACCGCCTGGGTGCGGTGCTTGACCCCGAGTTTGCGGAAGGCGGAGTGATATGGGCTCTGATGGTGGCAAGGGGCTCAACTGTCCTTGATATCCATCTGCTGGAGGGCGATGACCGCCTGGGTGCGGTTCTTGACCCCGAGTTTGCGGAAAATCGCGGTGATATGGGCCTTGATGGTCGCCTCGGAGACGTTGAGCTCCCAGGCGATCTGTTTGTTGAGGCTGCCATCCCGCAACATGATGAGCACCTTGTATTGCTGGGGGGTGAGGCTGGCCAGCTTGGTGGCGAAATCGGGCCCTTCGCCGGGCTCGGGATGGAGGGAGATGCCTTCCGGCACCCAGTTGTCCCCCCCGATCACCGTATTGAGGGCGCTGACCAGCTCTTTCATGGGGACGGACTTGGGAATGAAGCCGAGCGCGCCCAGGCGCAGCACCTGCTGGATGATGGCGGGATCCTCGGAGGCCGAGACCACGACGATGGGGAGATCCGGGTGATGTCCGCGCAGATAGGCCAGCCCCTCGAAGCCGTTGGCCCCCGGCATCTTGAGATCCAGCAGCAGCAGGTCGACGTCGGGATGTTCGTCGAGCAGGTGGCTCAGGCTGTCGATGGAGTCAGCCTCCAGCAATCTGGCGTCGTCGATGGCCATGTGCACCGCTTGATAGAGGGCGCCCCGAAACAGGGGGTGGTCATCTGCGATGACGATGGTAAATTGGCTGTCCATAGCTCACATTGTTGCTAACTGATTGTTTTGAAAAATCAAACTAGCACTGCTACCCAAGTGGGTCAAACCCGCCAGTACGCAAATGTGAGGTGGTCATCGGATGTCGTGCCACGGGGCCGGCGGGATGGCCAGTAAACAACCCATGCAGGAGGCAATCGATGGGATCCCTGGTTTTGACGGTGGGCACGGGCTCCACCTGGGCAATGAGAACGGCGCTGGTGCTTGCCATGAGCGGGCTCAAGTGGCAGGAGCAGGTCTTCGATCTGGAAGATGCCAAGGAGCTGCAACGGCTCAAGCGCACGGCCCCCGCCGGCCTGGTGCCCTGGCTCGACGACGGTGAGCTGCGTATTCACGACTCTCTGGCCATCGCCGAATATATCCACGAGTGTTGCCCGGAGCGCCACCTTTATCCGGTGGACAAGGCCGAACGGGCCCTGGCCCGCAGCCTGTGCGCCGAGCTGCACGCCGGTTTTCGTCAGATCCGCACCCTGCTGCCCTTCTTCCTGGGGGCGCCCACCCAGAGTGAACCGCCGGTGGAGGTCATCGACGAGCTGGCCCGGTTGCAGACTCTCTGGTCCCAGGCGCGGGGGCCCTTCTATTTCGACGAGGCGAGCATTCTGGATGCCTTCTATGCGGTGATGGCCTATCGACTGGCAAGCTATGGCATTTCGCTGCCCGGTCAGGCTGGCGCCTATCAGCAGGCTTTGCTGGCCTGGCCCCTGTGGCAGGAAACCCTGCTCAGGGCGAGGTTGCAGTGGCCAAAGGCGGCCCGCCAGTCTGATTGATGCGGGCGTCGGCAAGACAAAAAAGGGGAGCCATCGGCTCCCCTTTTTATTCAGGCCAGGTCGCTATTTCTGCCGACCCGCGAAGACCACGACCACTTTGTCTTCTCCTTTCTCCCGCACGAAGCCATAGGGGACATCGGAAATCTTCTTGTGGCTGCCCGCCGCGATGGCAGGGTGGGCGGCACGGAACTGGCCGAGCCGTTGCCAGTGCTTGACCAGCTCCGCCTTCTCGCCACTCGCCAGCTCCTGCCAGTTCATGTCCGAGCGCACGCTCTGATCGAACACGCCGCCATCCTTGGCCAGTCCCCGGCCGGACTCGTCGCCATAGTAGATCTGGATGCCCCCCGGCAGCAGCATGAAGCTGTTGGCCACCCGCCGTTGCAGCGCCACGTCCTGATAGTCGCCGAAGAAGAGCTTGGTGTCGTGGGAGCTGATGTAGCTCAGCACGTTGAACTCGGGATCCTGGTTGATGCGGCTGGCGTAGCTCGCATAGGTGGGCTCTGCCCCCGCCATGCACTGGGCCTGGGGCAGGGCGAATTCACGCTGGTAGTCGAAGTTGATCAGGGAATCGAAGCCGTGCTGGTACCAGAAGTCCTTGGCGACCCCGTGATCCCACACCTCGCCCACCATGTAGAAGGGAAGGTCATCGAGGGCCTTGCCCGGGTTGGCGGCCTTCCACTCCTTGAGCGCGTCGGTGCCCGCCTGCTTGAGCCTGGCCCAGACCGCGGGCTCCAGGTGCTTGACGGTGTCGGCACGGAAGCCGTCGATGCCGAAGCGGCGCACCCAGTCGGTGTGCCAGGCAATGAGGTAATCGGTCACGGTGGCGTTGGGCAGGGCCTTGGCCCTGGTGTCTTTTTTGGCAGCGAGCAGCGGTGGCAGCCCCACCGATCTGGTGGATTCGGTCAGGAAGTCCGGCAGTCCCGCCACCGAGCCGGTGACGTCGTCGGTGCCGGGTTGCGGGTAGCCGGGCAGGCCTGCGCGCACCCAGTCAGGGCCCCACCACTTGTCCCAGTGGGATGACTGGTAGTCGATGAACTGGTTGTAGCCATGCCAGTTGAGGCCGCCGCTCGGGCGCCATTCGTTCCAGCGACTCGGCAGCTTGCCGGTGTTCTGGGTGAGATCGGTGAGCCCCAGATCCTGCAAGTCGGCGAGGGTGGCGTAGCCTGCGTGGTTCATCACCACGTCGAGGATGATCCGCATGCCGCGCTTGTGGGCCTCGTCCACCAGGGTTTTCAGGCTCTCTTCGTCGCCGTAGTTGGGGTCGATTTTGGTGAAGTCGAGCGCCCAGTAGCCGTGGTAGGCGTAGAAGGGGAAGTTCCCCTGTTCGCCACCGCCGATGAAGCCGTGGACCTGTTCCACCATGGGGGTGATCCAGATGGCGTTGATGCCGAGTTGCTTGATGTAGTCGAGCTTCTCGGTCAGCCCCTTGAAGTCACCGCCATGCCAGGTGGCCACTTCGTCCTGACCATCCTTCTGACGACCGAAGCTGTGATCATTGGCAGGATCGCCGTTGTGGAAGCGGTCGGTCAGCAGAAAATAGACGCTCGCCTGATCCCAGCTGAAGGGAGCAGGCTTGGCGGCCTTGACCGGCTCGAGCAGCAGCAGGCCGCCGCTCTCCTTGCTCGGTGTCAGGGTGATCTTGCCGCCCTTGACCACGGCTTCCTGTCCCGAGTAGGCATCCCGCAACCGGGTGCCGTCGGGCCAGACGCCCTTGAGTGATGTCGTGACCGGGCCGCCATCCCAGCTGATGCAGGGCTCTTCCGGGGGCTGGCGTTTGAACTCGCTCTTTTTGGTTGCCCGCAACACCTTGAGGCTGGGGGTATCGGGGTTGAAGGTGAACTCGTAGTCCCCCGCCAGCATCACCCTCAGATTGAAGTCTGTCCCCTTGCTGCACTTGTCCATGGGCTGGGCAGTGCCGAAGGGAAGGGGCCTGGCCTCGGTTGGCCCGAAGCTGGTGCCGCAGCTGTTGCCCGCATCGCTGATGCGGATCTGGTGGCTACCCTTGTCCAGTCTGTGGGTCAGGGTGACGGTGCCCTTGTCCAGCGTCAGCGCCTCGGCCACCGGTTTGCCATCCACATGGAGATAGACCTCGGGGGCGGCCATCGCCTGACTGATGAACAGCGGTGTGGCGAGCACGGCCAGCCACAGGGGTGATGGGCGAAGAGCGGGGCGCGAAGAGAGACGCATAAGCCATTCCTTGAGCAGAGTGTGAGGAGCAGGGTCCGTTGAGGCACTCATTCTAGGGCGCGCTGGGGCAGGCTTGGACCGGTAAAATACCGATTTGTGACGTCAGTTCAAATGGTTACGTTTTCAAGAATGGAAAAGTGTGAACCGGGTGTCGCGGCCATGAAAAAAGCCGGTCAGTTGACCGGCTTGTAGGCATTCGGGGTGGCGTCACACGGTGAAGAACTTGAAGTTGACGAAGGCCACCGCGATGAAGGAGGCAACCATGCCGCTGATGCAGAGCACCGCAGGGCGGATGGCAGGCCAGCGATGGGCCAGCAGCACGATGGCCAGCAGGGTCGGATAGAGGCCGAACATGTAGCGGGGCATGGCGTTGAGGCCGGTCATCAGGGGGATGGTGCAGCAGATGAACATCAGGGTCGCTTCGGCCCAGCGTTTCTGGCTGAACAGGTAGCCATTCAGGCACCAGCCGAAGATCACCATGATGGAGAGATAGGCCTTGCGCCCCCCCAGCTCGAAGCCGCTCAGCCACCAGTCCAGGGGGCTGTCCATATAGCGGCCCCAGGCCACCTGGATGTGCTTGAAGGCAAGGGCATCCCCGGTGAGGTGATAGAGATAGACCATGTAGGAGAAGAGGCCGAGGGGAATGAGCCAGAGGGTGAACACCACCTTGAAGGCCCGCTCGGTGAAGCGGAAGAACTCGCGCCAGCCGTAGGCCTGCAGGGCCAGGATCAGCACCGGGAACACCATCATCACCCCCAGGTTGCGGGTGGCGGAGATGAAGATGCCGAGGAAGGCGACCATGAGCCACTGTTCGCGGTAGGCGAACAGGAACATTCCCAGCATCAAGGCCATGAACATGGGCTCGGTATAGCCGGAGACGAAATAGGCGGAGAAGGGGGAGAAGGCCAGCAGCCAGACCCCGAAGCGGGCGGTGTCGTCCCCGAGCTTGAGCTGGCGCAGCACCAGCAGCATCAGGGGCAGGCTAATGAAGAAGGCGATGTTGGCCACCAGCATCAGGCCGATGAGGCTCTCCATGTCAAACAGGCTGGAGAGACCGCCGGCCAGCATGGGATAGAGGGGCATGAAGGCCCAGTTCGCCGCATTGCCCTTGCTCAACCAGCGTGGATAGAGGTCGTAACCATTCTCGATGATGCGCTGGAACCAGACGCAGTCGAACTGGCAGTAGGCTTGCAGCGGCCCGATGTCGGTGGCGCCATAGAGCTGGACGCCGAAATAGCCCATGCCATAGAGCGCCACCCGGCTCAGCACAAAGGCGGCGACAATCATCAGCCAGTCGCGGCCGCTGATGCGCAGTGACGGGCGATAGGGGAGTGCAGCCCCGGTTGACGGGGCGGTATTGGTCATATCATTCATCAGGCAAAAACCCAGATACGGGAGAGAACGTAGGTGAGCACGGTGACTGTCAGGGTGGCGATCACCACCGGCAACAGACCGGAGAGACCGGCAAACAGCAGACCGCTCAGGATGAGGTTACGCACCGCCAGAGAGAAGAGGGCAACCAGCAGGAACTTGCTGGCGGCACCTTGTTTCTGAAAGGTGATGTAGCGATGGCCGAAGAACGAGAACCAGAACGCCACGGTAAAGGCCAAGGTCGTGACCAGGTGCTCGGAGATGGCCGGCCAGGTATGAAACAGGGCGATGGAGGTACCCAGATCGACGAGGGTGGCCCCCCCGCCGACAAAACCGAAGCGAACCAGCCGCCAGAATTCCTCGCGGGAGATCATTGAGACGCCTGCTCCTGCTG
Organism: Aeromonas sp. QDB30; assembly: GCF_027707645.1. Classification (NCBI taxonomy): domain Bacteria; kingdom Pseudomonadati; phylum Pseudomonadota; class Gammaproteobacteria; order Aeromonadales; family Aeromonadaceae; genus Aeromonas; species Aeromonas sp. QDB30. The sequence continues at coordinate 94,764 of NZ_JAPCIY010000005.1, forward strand.
ATCATCAGCGGCTTTCGCGGCGGCCTTCTTGCCAGCGCCCTTCTTGCTGGTGGTGGGCACTTCCTGCTTCTGCTCTTCATCCTGCTTGGCGTACTGGCCGTAGACCCCTTCGATGAGGTAGACGGGGCGCTGTTTCACCTCGACGAACATGCGGCCGATGTACTCGCCGATGATGCCCAGCGACAGCAGCTGGATGCCGCCGAGGAACAGCATGACCGACATCAGGGAGGCGTAACCGGGCACGTCGATGCCGAAGAAGAGCACCTGGGTGATGATCTTGAGGATATAGAGGAAGGCGATGAAGGAGACACCGACCCCGATGTAGCTCCACACCCGCAGCGGCCAGCTGGAGAAGCTCATCAGGCCGTCAAGGGCGAAGTTCCACAGCTTCCAGTAGTTGAACTTGGTTTCGCCGGCATGGCGGGCCGGGCGCTCGTAGGGAACGCCGACGGCGCGAAAACCGGCCCAGGCGAACAGCCCCTTCATGAAGCGGTTGCGCTCCGGCAACTGCTTGATGGCCTCGACCACCTTGCGATCGATGAGGCGGAAGTCACCGGCGTTCTCCGGCAGCTTGGTGCTGGTGGAGAGGGCGTTGAAGAAGCGGTAGAAGCCACCGGCGGTGAGGCGTTTCATCGGGGTGTCGGCGCTGCGATCCACCCGGATGCCGTAGACGGTGTCATAGTCGCCGGTCTGCCACAGCTTGACGAACTCCAGAATGAGAGAGGGGGGATCCTGCAGGTCCACGTCCATGGGGACGATGGCGTCGCCCTTGGCCTGGTGCAGGCCGGCGGTCATGGCCGCTTCCTTGCCGAAGTTGCGGGCCAGGTTGACCAGGGTCACACGGGGATCCCGGGCGATGGCCTGCTCGACCACCTCACGGGTGCGGTCACGGCTGCCATCGTTGACGAACACGATTTCAAGCTGGTCTTTGAGCGGGGCCAGTTCGGTATCTATCGCGCTGATGAAGGCGTCTATGCTCTCTTCCTCGTTGTAAACGGGAACGACCAGAGAGAGTCGAAAATCGGCACGGGACATGGGAACTTCCTTATTAAAAGAATTATTTTACGGAACAGATACTTGGGGCATTCCGCTTCACTGAGCCACGGTCAGTCGCACGGACTGGACGTTGAGCGGTGTCGGGGCGGAGAGCGCCAGGAAGTTGGGACGCTTGGGATCGGCGGTCAGGGAGTCGCCCGGCAGGCTGAGGCGGATCTCGTTGATGCCCGCCTTGGCCAGCTTGACCGTGGTGGTGAAATCATGACCCAGCGCCACCTTGAGCAGGGCGCCAGCCTGAGGGCTGTTGATCCTGGCCTGGATGGTGAGCTGCTCCGGCTGGGCCTGCTGCTTGGGCAGCACGAAATAGAGACCGCCCTGACCGCTCAGCTCGGTGCCTTGCTCGCTGGGCTTCTTGGCCCAGCCTTCGCTTGAGAGGAAGCGGCTCGGCTTGGTCAGGTTGAGTTCGTTGCCGGGCTGGTAGGTCATGCTGGAGTTGTGCTCCCAGAAACGGGTCTTGCCTTCCAGGTAATAGAGCTTGTAAGCCAGGCTCACGTTGGGGTGAGCGGCCAGATAGAGGGTATAAAGGTAGAAACCGCTCAGTGCCAGGATGGCAGCCAGAAAACCGAACTTTTTGTAGGTCATATTACTCACTCGACGCCCGACAGATTGATAGGCAGATTTCGCGCATATGCTAATCCAATTGCAAAAAAAGCATAGTGGATCACAAAAATATATTTGCTCACATATTAACCCTCAATCACCCTGCTTACCAAGGGGCTTTGGGGTCGTTTGCTTCCTCTTCTTGATTGTGGCTTTTTCGGCGCCAACCTGTCTGCCGCCACCTGGGGCGCATCAGGCAAACGGCTGATATTGTGCTTTGTTGTGGCAGGATCTGTCGCCATTTCACCCAGGCAGAATTAAGATGGCCTGTCCCGTCGTCAAGGATGACCCATGAGACTCTTCTCTCTGTGTGTGTTCTGCTGTCTGCCCCTCCAACCGTTGTGGGCGCAATCGTTCTGCTCCTCCCCCCTTCGCGTCGGTTTCGATGACTGGCCCCCATACCACTATTACCAGCAAGAGGGAGCACGTCGGGAACTGCGTGGATTTGCGGTCGACTACCTCAATGCCGTGTCGATTCGGCTGGGTTGTCGTCTGGTCTATGTGGAGCGTCCCTGGAAGCGGGGGTTGCACGATCTTGAGCGGGGTCGGCTGGACATCGTGATGGAGGCGTATTTTGCTGATGAGAGGGCGCGTTATGCCTGGTTCTCCATCCCCTACAACCCGGGCCGGACATCGCTCTGGGTACGCAAATCCGGTACCGGTGAGGAGTCGGATCTGGCGAGCTGGCTGGCCCACGGGCATCGCCTCGGTGTGACCAGGGACTACTATTACGGCCCGGAAATCACCAAGGTTCTGCAGCGATACCGCAACCAGGTGAGCGAGGTCAACGATGTGCAAAACTATCGCAAGCTGCTGCTTGGGCGGATAGACGGTTTTCTCGGGGATAGTCTGGCCACGCCCTGGGGTCTGAAGAGAGAGGGGCTGTCGGATGCGGTCGTCCCCCACACCATGGCGATCCATGAGACGCCCACCTTTTTCATGTTGAGCAAGAAGACCCTGTCCGGGGAATTCGTAGCGCGGTTCAACGAGGCGATAGTGGCCGTCGGTGACAGCGGTGAGCTGGAACTCATCTGGCGTCGTTACACCTCCGTCCGCTAGCAAAGTCGCCAGCATTCACGCATCATGGGGACCTGACCGTCGCGCCTGACAGGCCGAAATGAACCGATTTGAGGCAAGCGTGGTAAGAAGCATGGGTAAGAAGTATTGGTTGGCATTGGCGAATCTCATCTGGCTGGGCTGCTGGCCGGCCAGCATGGTTCATGCCAGCACGGAACAGGCGGTAGTGGCCAGTCCCAGCATTCAGCATGACTGGTATCAGAACGAGGTGGCCGAGCAGGCTCGTCATGAGCTTGAACAGCAGTTGCAGGAAGCGGTGCTGGCCCAGCTGCATCCGGATTTCTACCGCCTCTGGCAGCAGTTGCAAAAGACCCCGGCGGATCGGCGCGGTGCCCTCTACGATGAGGCCTTTGGCAAGCTGGCCCGGTTCCAGCAGGCCTGGCGAGGGATGGATCTGGTCGCGCGCGAACAGATGCAGACCCTCAAGCTGGATCTGAACCGCCCCCTGGCCCATGCCCCCCAGGGAGACAATCTGCTGGAGCAGGTCAGGCAACTCAGGCCACAGGTGGCGGAATACGACGCCGTGCGCGAAGAAGTGCGCAAGCTGCTGGCCATGCCCATGGCCAAGCACTGGCCCACTCTCTCCATGCCGACCCTGCGGGCCGGGGAGAGCTCGACCGAGCTCGGCCAGATCCGCTCCATCCTGAACGAACTGGGGGACAGTGCCCCGACTCACCAGGACAGCCTCTACGATCCCGAGACCGAACAGGCCATCAAGCAGTTCCAGCGCCGCCACGGCCTGACGGCCGACGGCATCATCGGCCGTCAGACCCGCAGCTGGCTCAATACCGGCCCCGAGGTGCGCGCCAGCCTGCTGGTACGCAACCTGTGGCGCCGTGATCTGGTGGATCACCTTGCCGGTCGCTATGTGCTGGTCAACATTCCGGACTACCGCCTGAGCGTGGTGGAGTCTGGCAGCGAGGTCTTCACCAGTCGGGTCATCGTCGGCAAGGAGCAGCGGGCCACCCCCATCCTCGCCAGCGAGATCCGCTCCATCGTGCTGAACCCGGCCTGGCACGTGCCGCGCTCCATCCTGAGCAAGGACATTCTGCCCAAGCTCGGGCGCGATCCTGCCTACCTGGATCGCGAACAGTTCGAGGTGATCGACGGCGAGGGCAATCCGGTGCAGTTCAGCGAAGATGGCTGGCACCATGCGCTGGCCTCGGGTTTCCCTTACCGGTTGCGGCAAAAGCCGGGGGATCACAATGCCCTGGGTCGCTACAAGTTCTATCTGCCCAACAACGATGCCATCTATCTCCACTCCACCCCGCGCAAGGCGCTGTTCGAGCAGGGGGCCCGTGCTTTCAGCTCGGGTTGCATCCGGGTGGAACACGCCGACGATCTGGCGGAGTTGCTGCTGGCGGACTCCCGCTATCAGCCGGACAAGGTGGCCAGCATCCTGAAAGAGACCCAGACCAAGTGGCTGCCCCTGAGCAACCCTATCCCGGTGTTTACCGTCTACTGGAGCAGCTGGATTGATGAAGAGGGACGTCAGCAACTGCGCAACGATATCTACGGATTCGACAGAGTCAGCTATCAAAGCCGCTTGCTGTGATCCTTGCCACAGAGTGAAAAGCCCGGCCCGTGCCGTAATGCCAGTCAGTTAAGCCTGACTGGCATTGTTTTTACTAGGTTTTCTCGTCGCATACTTCTGTGGTTTGGCTTTG